>NZ_BAAHXV010000005.1:0-211174 GCF_054657895.1 Desulfatiferula olefinivorans
TTTCCCCTTGAGAAAAGCTACAGATTTATTAACCACCCGTTCGCTGCGCTCACTGAAGAAGGAGGATCACGAAGAAAAGCCCACTATTTACGTACTTCTTCGTGCTCTTCGTGCCCTTCAGTGAGCAACGCGAACGGGTGGTTTAACAATTGAAAAACCACCTCCAACTTGAGGGAAGTGCATAACCAGAAATTGTTTTTCCCGGGGGCCTTAAATACGGCCCAGGTCCCGAATGTAACCGGTCAGGGTTTTCAGGGCCTTTGCCGCCTGGGGGGTATCGATGGCTTTTCGGGCGTTTCGGATCAGGTGGCGGAGTTTCTGGCGGTCCGCCTGGGGATGGTTTTCCATGATCACGTCAAAGGGTGCGTCATCACCTGCCGCAAGGCGTTCGGCCCATTGACCGATTTCGCTTTCCGTTTTTCTTCTGAGAGACAATCCCGCATCGATGAGGGACAGCGCCTGTAGGATAGGCTCCACGTCAATTTTTCTCATCAGCGCACCAATGTATTGAATCTGGCGTCGCCTGGCCTGGTTCGACGTGATCGAACGCAAGGCGGTGACGGCCTCTTTGAGTTCGAAAGGCATGTCCATGGCTGTGAGCTGGTCGTGGTTCAGACCGGTGAGTTTTTCTCCAATATGCTGAAGCTCGGTGGCCTCTTTTTTTATCCGCGTCCTGCTTTTTTCTTCAAGATGGTTGTCCATGGCGCCTTTCCGTGATCATGGTTTTTCGCATGTCTGAAAAAATAAAACTTGTATCTTGCCGTAACCCTATGTAATCTCCTTATATCAGAAAACGATATCGCTCAAAACAGAATTGTGCGGGCGGGGGAGGCCCCACGATCGAAACAGGTTTGGGCTCCGATGTCGACAATGCCGAGGAATACTGTAGCATGAAATGCAGATATGTATGTGTGATGGATGTCGGACCCAGATCTGAACAGGAGGACTGCATTCTCATCGAGCATCAGGTCTACCAGGAAGATTGTCTGACCAATCGCTCGGACTATGAGTCGGATTTTATCATGATGGCGGTCTGCGACGGCATGGGGGGGCACGACGCCGGGGAAGAGGCCAGCCGGTTTGTCTGCGAAAAGCTCAACACCATCATCGATCTTGTCGAATTTTCAGGGAAAAGCCTTCAGACCATCATGTCGGTTGTCCAGAATTCATCCTGCCATTGTCTGCCCAGGGGGAGCGGGACCACCCTGGCCGGTCTGATGGTCAAGGACGACCGGGTCATCGTGTTCAACGCCGGGGACAGCAGGGTCTATCGCATCGAGGGAGAGATGATCGACTGCGTGTCCAGAGATCATTCCCTGGTTCAGGATCTGCTTGACAAGGGATTGATCAGTGACGAGGACGCGTTTCATCACCCTTACAAAAATGTGGTGAATTTCGGAATCGGACCGGCCTTTGTCAAAGCCAGGTCCAAATACGATCTCAATATTTTTGAGGAGAAAATCAGCGACAGCGCCCTGTATCTGATCTGCTCCGACGGTGTCAGCGATATCATCCGGAACCGGGATCTCCGGGAAGCTCTCGGGGCCGATCCCCTTGCCGGGGCGGATGCCCTGATGGATGCCCTGAAAGATATCCGTTTGAAAGACAACACCAGTTTTATCATTGCTCAAATATCCCATTCCTGAGTCATTGTCGGGGTCTTGCGGCGGCCTTCTTGGTCTTTGCGGAGGTTTTCGGCGCATTTTGCCCAACACGGATTCGGAACAGCGATCATGGAGATGCGGATGAAAAATCTGATAAAAAAATGTCTGCCGACGTACGATATAGTCGAAAAAATCGGTGAAGGCATTTACGGGCATGTTTACAAGGTCAAGGACCAGCTCAAGGAGAGGGCGGTCAAGATCGTGCCCATCCGTGTGGAACGGTCCCGTCTTTATCGGACGGAAACGGACCTGGATTCCAAAGTGTCCCAGGATTTTCACGCGGTTCGCGAATATTATGAAACCATCAAGGGTGACGGGGTCATCGGTGTGTACGATTTCCACCTGGTTGACAAACAGGTGTCGAAAAAGGAGGCTGAAGCCTATCTGGTTATTCTGATGGAACTTTGTCCGATCAACCTCCAGGATTACATCATCGATCATTTTCCTCTGTCCGCGGGCGAAGCGGTGGGGTACATGAGGGCCCTGGCCCGTGTTCTGGACCGTCTGTCCCAGGGCACGCGAAACAGTTTTCTGCTGACGGATTTCAAGCCCTCGAACCTTCTGCTCACCGACGACGGCAAACTGCTGATCGGTGACCTGGGCGGACTCAAACGCCTGTCCAGCGTATCGACCATTGCAAACGCCCAGTTCACCCCAAACTGGTCCGCTCCGGAACTGGTTCTCAAGGGCGAGCGCCCCAGCCTTTTTTCCGCCCTGTATTCCTTCGGCCTGGTGTCCTACTACATCTTTGAAGGCCAGTTGCCCTATGAAAAAGAGGATTTCATCGAGCGCATCCGAAAGATTCGGGAAAAGGGTCTCCATTATGACAACACCTTTGTGCCTGCGGACATTCGCACGCTGATTGCCGATTGCCTGAGCTTCGATGCCGAGGACCGACCGGGCGGTTTTTCAGAGATTCTCCAGCGCATCGGTAAGGCCGGTCTTCCGGCTCCGCCTTCACCTTTACCAACGACCAAACGGGAACCCCGGCGTCGCGATCCGGTCAGCGGGGAGGAGGATCTGTCCGCCACCGTGGACATGGGTACCCGGGTGACTGCGGAGGCGTCCGTACCTGTGAAACCTTCGTATCAGCGGGTGTCGGTGCGTCAGTTTCGGGAACCCCATACCGGCATGGAATTTATCTGGGTCGAAGGCGGTTCCTTTTCGATGGGCGGTCTCGATCATGACCCCGATGCCCTTTCCAATGAGAAACCAACCCACATGGTCACCGTTTCAGGGTTCTGGCTCGGTCGATGTCCGGTGACCCAGCAGCAGTGGAAAGCCCTCATGGGAACCAATCCGTCCCATTTTATCCGGACGCCGGAGCACCCGGTCGAGCAGGTGTCCTGGGATGACGCCCAGCGGTTTTTGATCCGCATGAACGCATCGGCCAAACCGGGGACCCTGTTTCATCTGCCCAGTGAACGGCAATGGGAATACGCCGCCCGAAGCGGGGGAAGGCCGGAAATCTTTGCCGGAGCCAAGGATGTCGGCGAGGTGGCCTGGTACAAGGAAAACAGCAGTCATTCCACCCAGCCGGTGGGTCTCAAGCTCCCCAACGGCCTAGGCCTTTTCGATATGTGCGGCAATGTGATGGAATGGTGCGAGGATATTTTCGAAGACGACGCCTACACCCGTGAGGCCCCGCCTCAGCCCAGACGTTTGACGCACGGGGTGGACCGGGTGGTCCGGGGCGGCGGTTACAACCTGGATGCCAAACGGTGCCGGACCACGGCCCGACGCCGCATGACCCAGGGCCTGAAATACATCAATCTCGGATTCCGTGTGGCGATGTCCGAAGAGAGGACCTCGTGAAAAAAAACGGCTGCCCGTGGTTGAAATCCGACTGATGATCGGTGAACGGTTCTGTTTTATGCCCTCAATCACGGGCGGTGAGCAATTGGGAAAATGAGAGGCATTTGGTTTTAAAACATTGATTTTAAATATTATTTATAAGTTTTAGTTTCCGTAGTACCCCCGGAGTCGGCCCCTGATTTTATCGCCGCGCTAACCAATTGAAATTCTTCTATTGACTTAATCAAAGACCTGCAATACATCATTAACCATCCAGCCGTACAAAAAGACGTGATCCAGGCCCGTGCCATACGGGAATACGGTTTGGGTCGTCATGCGCTCCGTATGCCGTGCCGGAAGAACCGTCGGTTGTCCGGGTGGGAAATCGACGTGTCATATCGCTTTTCGTTTTTCGAACTGGTAAGGGGTGGAATCCATGGGGGAGGGCAATCTGACCGCCGAAACCTTTGACGGAGCCGGGGGGAGCGACTGTCTTAAGCGTAATCATGTTCCGGGGCTTCAGTATCTGGTCCGGGGCATTCTTGTTTTCGGGCTTGTGTGTTACATGTTTCTGATGCCCGAATCCCTGGTGATGGATCGGTTTACCCTCGGTTGTTTTTTGTCGGGTTACGTCGTTGTCCAGCTTATCATCCGACGTCAGATGCAGCTAAGCGGGCTGACCTGGACCTTTATCCGTCCGAGCATCCTGGCCGATCTGACCTTGTCCTATCTGGTTTTTCTCTACGATCCGTCTCAACCCGCCCCGCTGATGCTGTTCACCGTTATTATCGTCGTGGGAAATGCCGTTCAGTACGGGCTGAGGGCCTTTACCCTCCTTCGCTGGGGGGTCGGTCTCGTCGCCCCCCTGGTCTTTGCCGGCCGTTCGTTTCTCTGGGGGTTCAGCGTTCCTGAACTGTTTCTTCTTGTGCTCTGTTTTTCGATTTTGATCTATGTGAACAAGTTTATACACAGGATCGAAAAATTTAGGGATGAAACGAAAAAACGGACCCTGGCCCTTGAAATCAGCAATTCCAGATACCGTAATATTTTTGAAAACACGGGTGCCGGGCTTTTGATCATCGATGAAAACATGATGGTGGTGGAAGCCAATCCCAAGCTTGAAAAGATGACCGGTTACTCCCGCTATGAAATTGAGGGCCGGTTCCGGTGGATGGATTTTGTGGAAGACAAGAGCATGGAGGCCCTGAGACGCGAGTATAAGGACCGTCTTGAGCATGGTGCGCCGCCTCCCGATGAATACGAGTTTTGTCTCAAGCACAAGAACGGCGGAACCATCCATGTGTTTTCCGAAGTCAATGTCGATGAGAAAAGCGGTCAGACCATCGCGTCGGTCATTGATATCACCCCGAGAAAACAAGCCGAATTCGCACTGCAGCGGGCCAATGACGACCTTGAAAAACGGGTCGAGGAGCGCACTTACGAACTCAAGGAAATCAACGCCCAGCTGAAAAAAGCCAAAGAGGAGGCCGATGCGTCGGGGAAGGCAAAAAGCGAGTTTCTGGCCAATATGAGCCATGAAATCCGTACGCCGATGAACGCCATCATCGGCATGTGCGATCTGGTGATGAACACGGACCTGGACCGCAAACAGAAAGAGTATCTGAGCATCGTCCGCTCATCGTCCCGATCTCTTTTGGAACTGATTAACGACATTCTTGATTTTTCAAAAATCGATGCCGGCAAGATGGCCTTTGAAAATGTGCCGTTCTACCTTCGCGCGGTGATTGAGGAGGTGTCGGACATGTTTCTTGAGCGGAGCATGGCCAAGGACATCGAGCTGGTGGTGGATATCGAACCCGATGTTCCCCGAAGGCTGGTGACCGATCCCCTGCGGCTGCGTCAGGTGCTGGCCAACCTGACGTCCAATGCCTTCAAATTCACCCAGAAGGGTGTGATCTGCATGACGGTGAGAACGCAGTCTCTTTCAGGCGATCAGGCCCGATTGCTGTTTTCGGTGAGGGACACCGGCATCGGCATCGATCCGAAAACGACCGACAAACTGTTCGACGCCTTTGCCCAGGCCGACGGGTCGACCACCCGGAAATACGGCGGAACCGGTCTGGGTCTGGCCATCTGCAAAAAAATTGTGATGATGATGGGCGGCGATATCTGGGTCGAGAGCGAACCGGGCAAGGGGAGCTGTTTCTTTTTTACCATTGAAACGCGGGTCGCTCGAACCGATGGCGAGGTTCCCCAACTGGTGCCTGCGGATCTGAGGGACAGAAAGGTGCTGATCGTCGACGACAATCCCTCGACCCTGATGATCCTCAAGCGGTTTGTCGAATCCTTCGGGTTTAAGACCGATCTGGCCTCGTCGTCGGAATCGGCCCTTCAGATGTACGCCCACGCCGAGGGCAGGGATCCTTATGGGCTGATTATTATTGATGTGACCCTTCCGGGCATGGACGGCATTGAGCTTGCGTCTCGGATCAAAGGGGACGTCAGGCAAAAATCCCCGGCGATCATCTGCATGGGGGCCTACGGCAATGACGGGGATGTGAAACGTGCCCGGGCCGCGGGGGTCGACAGCTTTTTGATGAAACCGGTCAAACAGTCGATTCTGTTCGACACGGTCATGGAGATATTCGGTTTCCGTGTGATGAAAAAAACCGAGGATGGCCAGGGGCTGATGTCCTGGGATGAATTTAACGACGTTACGGTCCTTCTGGTCGAGGACAACCCCATCAACCAGATGGTGGCCACGGAAATCCTTGCCTCCGCGGGTATTTCGGTGGACAAGGCGGCCAGCGGTGTCGAAGCGATTACGGCCCTGCGCGGCAAGCCTTACGACGCCGTGCTGATGGATGTTCAGATGCCTGAAATGGACGGCCTTGAAGCGTCCAGGTATATAAGGAACCGGTTGGGAATGACCGATATCCCCATCATCGCCATGACGGCCCATGCCATGTACGGTGACCGGGAACGATGCCTGGCCGCAGGCATGAACGATTATGTGCCCAAACCCATCGACCGCAAACAGCTGTTTTCGGCTCTCCGTGCCAATATCTGCCGACTGGGAGAGGACTTTTGCTTTTCACCCTCCCTTTCATCCAACGACGGTTCGGGAGGAGCGGGGCAACGGACCCATGCGATGCCGGGCCTGGATGTGGATGAGGGCGTGTTGCGCATGGGCGGGAACCTGGATCGCTATCGGGACATCGTTCGGGATTTTGTTCTCTCCTTCAATAATTTTGATAAGGAGTTTACAGACTATGTCGAACAGGGTAACTATACGGATGCAGGCCTCTTGGCCCACTCGCTCAAAGGTGCGGCTGGAAATATTTCAGCCCCCGAACTGAGGACGGTTTCAGGTATTCTCGAGCAGGCCTGTGCCAGGGGAAACAAAGAGAGGATCACCATGACGATGCCGGTGATCCGGGACGCCTTCCGTCGGGTTGCCGACGCCGTTGCGGCTCTCGATCAGCGCGATGTGACCCGTGTCCATGTGGTGGGCCCGGGCAAAGGCGTCGATCCTGAGAAACTGTTTGCCCTGTTCAGGGAATTGGGGGAGGGCCTGAAGGAGTCGGATCCTGTCCGGTCTGAGTTGTGCTTCAACGAAATCAAACGCGGGTTTTCCTTTGGCTCGGTCAATCCGGAATTCGAAGATCTCGGCCGCAGGCTGGAGCGCCAGGTGGTCGAATATCATTTCGACGACGCCTGCGCCACGTTGAGGACCATCGACAGGAAACTGAAGAAACAACTGGGATTTTAAGTGTATGCGTGACTTGAGTACGTGCAGGGTTCTTTTGGTCGATGATACGAAAACCAATATCGACATTCTGGTGCAGACCCTGAAGGATGATTTCAGGCTGGGTGTGGCCCTGAGCGGGAAAAAGGCCGTTGACTATGTGGCCGCCAATCATGTGGATCTGATTCTTCTCGATGTTCTGATGCCGGAGATGGACGGGTATGACGTGTGCGAGATTCTCAAACGGAATCCGGCCACCCAGGATATCCCGATTATCTTCATCACCGCCATGGATGCACCGGAACACAAGACCCGGGGCTTTGAAATGGGAGCGGTGGATTATATCACCAAACCGTTTGATATCGCCGAAGTCAAAGCACGCGTCCGGACCCATCTGACCCTGATCACGGCCAGGAAGGAGTTGAAAATTCAGAACGAGGCCCTTGAACTGAAGGTCCGGGAACAGACCCGTGAACTGGAAGAGACCCAGGTCGAGATCATCAACCGCCTGGGCCTGGCGTCCGAATACCGGGACGAGGGAACGGGACAGCACGTCCAGCGTATGAGTGAATACTGCCGCCTTCTGGGCAAGGCGGCAGGCATGGAACCTGAGGAATACGAACTGCTGGCCCTGGCCAGCACCATGCACGATGCGGGCAAAATCGGTATCGCCGATGATATTCTCCTCAAGCCCGGGGCCTTGAGCGACCGGGAATGGGAACAGATGAAGCGGCATTCGATCATCGGCGGCGAACTGTTGTCGGGGGGGAACTCACGGCTGATGCAGCTTGCCGAAATTATAGCTAAAACCCATCATGAGCGCTGGGACGGCAGTGGGTATTTCGAAGGGTTGAAGGGAGAGGAGATTCCCCTGGCCGGACGGATTGTCTGCATCTGTGACGTGTTTGACGCCCTGGTGTCCGAAAGACCTTATAAAAAGGCCTGGACTGTGGATGAGGCCATCCGGGAAATCGAAACCTGGAGCGGCAGCCACTTTGATCCCTTTCTTGCCAAAAAATTCATCAGTCTGAAATCCGAGCTTCAGGCGATCATCGACAAGTGGTGCTGATGAAGCGATTTTTGTTTTATGATCTCGAAACGACGGGACTGAACAAGTCCTTTGACCAGATTCTTCAGTTTGCGGCCATCGAAACCGACGAACAGCTCAGGGAAACCAATCGGTACGCCATCCGGGTGAAACTTCGGCCCGACGTGATTCCCTCTCCCTATGCCGCCGTCACCCACAGAATGTCCATGGCCGACTATCAGGACGGTCTTGACGAACTGGAAGCCGTGCGGCATATCCATGCCCTGGTCAACACGCCGGGAACCATCAGTCTGGGCTACAATACCCTGGGTTTCGATGATGAATTTCTTCGTTTTTCATTTTATCGCAACCTTTTGTCTCCCTATACCCACCAGTATGCCAACCAGTGCGGCCGGATGGATCTTCTGCCCATGGCGGTGCTCTACTACCTTTACAGCCCCGGGATACTCACCTGGCCCGAGGCGGAGGGGAAACCCTCGCTGAAACTGGAGCTGCTGTCCCGGGAAAACCGTCTGGCCGAAGGACCGGCCCATGACGCCATGGTTGACGTCGAAGCCACCCTGGCCCTGGCCCGGCGGTTTTTCAGCGTGCGGGATATGTGGGATTATGTGACGGGTTATTTCAACAAGGCCCTGGACCAGGAACGGATCCGCAAACTCCCTGTGGCCTTCGATTCCGGGTCCTGCAATCATTTCACCGGTATCATGACCGGTAGCGGCTTCGGACCGGATCAGTTGTATCAGGCGCCGGTGTTGTATCTGGGGGATTCGGATGCTTACAAAAACCAGAGCCTCTGGCTGAAGCTCGATGATCCGGCCCTCAGGGACGCCTGTGTCGGCAAAAATTACGATGCCGTCCGGGTCATGCGCAAGCGCATGGGGGAACCCCATATCATCCTGCCGCCCCTTGAACGGTTTCGTCGGAGGCTGACCGACCAGAGGCAGCATCAGGCCATGGACAATCTGGCCTGGCTTAAAAACGAATCGGAGCACTTTCAGGCCCTGGTGGCATTTTTCCGTGATTTCCGCTATCCGCTGGTGGAACAGGTGGATGTGGATGGGGCCCTGTATCTGTCCGGATTTCTCAGCCGTGATGAACAGAAGCTCTGCTCCTTGTTTCACCGTCATCTCGCCACCGACGGCGTCGGGTTTCTTTCACGCTTTGACGAGGGCCCCCTTCGAACCCAGGCCATGCGGATTCTTTTCCGGAACCTGCCCGAGGCGATGCTTGCGCCGCTGGCAAACGAGTACGCGGCCTATATGGACCGGGTCAATCCCGCGACCGAAGGCGGCGCCATGGTCGATTACCGCAACGACAAACGCCTGACGCCCCGTGCGGCCATAACCCAGATCCGAACCCTCCGGGCCGAGGGCCATATCGACGATCAGCAGCGGCGGATTCTGGACGATCTGGAAGCCTATCTGATGTGTACTTTTAATCTGAATGTTGACGGACAAACACCGTGACGTGCGACCCCTTGACCATGCCCGACCGGCACACCCTTCTTGACAGCCTGGCCTATGCCCTGAAAACGGTCCTTCTTCATTCCCTGGAGGGCATGGACCGGATCGCCATGGAATCGTCCATCGACCTGTTTATGCAAAACGAGGTCGAACCCCTGAACGATGCGGCGATTCTGGAAAGGTTCTACACCCCTGAAGATTCCATCCGACGGTTTCTGGAATTCCTGGAACGTTCCGGCGCCCTCGACTCAGGCGGAGACCAGCTCCTCAATTAGGGGGACAGCGGCAATTCTAGAAGGATATGATGCGCAGGAAGATCGGCGTAAGGAGGGATTTTTTTGGGGTGGGGGAGGGGCACGGCGGGCCGTGCCCCGACGATGATCAGCAGGCTTTGTCGGCGAATCTCAAATCCACGAACTGATCCAGATCGATGATTTTTCCGATGTCCATTTCGTTGAACATATACTGTTGAATTCTGTCCAGCTCGGTTTTTTTCGGGTGGAGGTCGTGCATGGTGATGCCGCCTTCCTGGTTGAGCACCTTGCCAAGAACGGTGGTGTTCAGCCCCAGCGATTTGTCCGGATCAAGGAAGTTCACGGCGATCTGTGCCGCCTCGGGCTTATTGGCCTCCACATAACGACCGGCTTTGACCAGAAGATCGGTCAACTCGTAAACCACATCCGGGTAGCCCTGCACCAGTTCGTCACGCAGGGCCACCACGCAGCAGGGATGGTCCTTCCACATTGACGCGGAGATGAACTCCATGTCACCGATTCCCGACGCGATGGTTTTGGAACAGATGGGTTCGGCCACGATAAACCCGCCAACATCCTCATTTTCTTTCATGATGCCGGGCATTTTAATGGGCGGAACAACTTCGAAGCGAACATCGATGGCTTTTTTTCCGGGAACACCCGGTTTCAGACCCAGTCCCTTGAGAAACTGGTGGGCCAGCATGTTGTGAATGGACATTTTATGGGGAATGTTGACGACCTTGTACTTGTAGAAATCCTTCAGTGAATCGAAGGGCTCACTGTCGTAATTTTTGTTCCGGATAAATCCGCTGCCGTTTTTGTGGGCCAGAAGAACCAGTTTGATGGGCACGTTGAAGGCAAACAGGTCCATGGCGATGGGTGCGAGGACAAAGGCGCCGTCCACGGCGGCGGTTTCCAGTTTTTCCTGGATCGGGTTCCAGCCGCCGATGCATTCGGTTTCGAGGGTAAAGGTTTTGGGGGAGACCTGTCCGGTGGCGATCTGGTGTTTGAGCACGCCGAGAATCAGGTGATCGGTGATCTGGATGTGGGCGAGCTTGATTTTCAGCTTGCCGTCGACGATTTCCGGTGCCCTCTGACCGGTCGTTTTGGGTGCGGCGCCTTCGAAGACATCGGTGATCTTCCGTTTGATCTCCTCGCTGTCAAAGGGTTTCGAAATGTGGCCGTTCCCGCCGTTTTCCATGACCACCATCTGCTGGCTCTTGTCCCCCTGGGCCGTGGCCATGATAAAGGGCATGGCTTTGAAGGGATCATGGCTTCTCACCCATTGGAGCAGGGCCAGGCCGTCCATGTTCGGCATGTTCCAGTCGCTGACGATCAGATCGATTTTACCGCCTTCCTGGAGTTTTTTGACGGCGTCGTTTCCGTCAACGGCCAGGAGGATATTGTGGAATCCGGCTTTGTTGAGATACTGTTTGAACATCAGTCGCATGGTGCCTGAGTCGTCGACGACTAAAATGGTCATATTCATGTCAAGGGGCATCGAAACTCTCCTTCCGTCGGGTTGTGTTAAGAGCTGAACAATCGTTTATCGTGATGGCGGGCAAACCGTCAAAGTGCGCCCGCCGATCTGGCGAATCGTGAATCTACAAACGCGTCCATGTCGATGGACGAGGTCATGATGTTCATGTCGTGTATCATGTAGTCCTGAATGACGACAAGGTCGCTGATGACCGGGAACAGGCTGCCGGTCGTGATGCGATCCGACGGTTCCGACAGAACCGCCCTGATGATATCCACGTCCTGTCCGAGAAAATCCGCACCGACAATGGCGGCCTTTTCGGGATTTTTGTCTGCGAAAAAGCCCGACTGGACGAAGCTTGCGGTGATTTCCCGGATCGCGTCGGGGTAGGCGTCGATGATGTCGGTTCGCGCCACGAACACGCAGCAGGGATGACCGGGCCACAGGTCCTTGGACAGGCAGACCTTTTCTCCGCACCCCTGCATGATGGCCTGGGTTCCGATGGGTTCGGCCACGATAAAGCCGCCGATTTCTCCCTCGTCGTCGTACTGGATGGCCTCGGGCATCATCGAGGGCGCCATGACTTCGAGAAATACGTCGGCCCGGGGGTCGTTGGTGGTCCCGGGTTTCAAACCCATTTCCGCCAGGAGTTTGTGGAACAGCATATGATGAACGCTGAGCTGATAGGGGATCAGAACGATTTTCCCTTTGAAATCCTGCATCCGCCGGATGCCGGCCGCCTTGTTCTTCACCAGGATGCTTCCGGACCTGTGGGTAAAAAGCAGCAGTTTGACCGGGACGCCCGATTTGAACAGGTCCATGGCCGTGGGGGCAAGCACGAAGGCCCCTTCAAGGCTCCCGTCGCTCAGGGCGTCGGCGACCTGGTTCCACCCGTGCATCAGGACGGGTTCCAGCGTGCAGTGGGTGAAGGTCTCAACACCGGATGCGATCTTGTCGGCCGTGATTCCAAGGATGAGATGGTCGGTGATTTTCAGGTGGCCGATCCTGATCACAGGGATATCGGGCATCGATAGCCTCCTTTGAGAGGAATCATCATGGTTTGAACCGACCGCAGCCGCCGCTTTCGGCACCCTTGCGGCGGATGATCCGGCGATTCTGTCACCCGCCTTTCACCCGGGTCGCTGACGTCGCAACCGTAATCAGGGCGGTCACACCATGGTTCGTGATGGTTTAACGGGATTGAACAATCCGTTCATCAGACGGAAAGACTGCGTCAGCGGCCCGCCTGACGGGATTGTTTCATAAAGACTATCGGCACATACATATCAGAACTTAAACGGGTGATTCATGAAAATGACGGGATGATTCCAGCCCGTTGAAAAATATGCCGAAATATTAACAGATATTTTTTTCTTTGGCAATACCGGGATCGAAAAGGACCCGCGAATGGATGGATTGACAAGGCCGGTGGCGATGAACTATACTGTCCACGACATTAAAAACGTCTGTCTTGACTCAATTCACAGGCCCGATACCGCCGCGGCGGTAACGGCCCGACCGCCGCAGGAGAATCCAACCCATGAAAATTGCCGATTCGGACAGTATCAAAGCGGGTGAACAGGAATTGATCGCTTCGATTATGGAAAAAATGAATCCTGAAACCCTGGCGCGTGTGGCCGGAAAAACCCTTGTCCCTGACCGGATGGAATTTGTTCGGGGCGATATGGTGATCCGGGGAGACCGGATTGTTTATCAGATGGATTTCAAAGTCACTCTTGATGTGACCGTGATGTTTGACAGAAACGGTGAGCTGATCGGCGGCGTAACAGACGACACGCCTGTCCTCGATGATGAATTGTCCGGACCTGAACCGGCGGCCGATCAGGAAGACCTCCTCGCGGAGTCGTTTCCTGCCCTTGAAACGGAAAACGAAACGCCCGATTCCGACGTGCCTGCAGACGATGGTGCGCCCCCTTCCATGGAGGAGGACCTGGAGGATGTTCTTGCACGGACCCGGGATTTCTGGCAGCGCAAACGGGACGATGCCCCCGGCGGCCGGGAATGAACCGTCGTGTGTTTTCCATCCTTTTGCTGATTCCCGCAGCCTCCCGTGAATCGGTTTGAATCTTGAAAAAGACCTGTGAAGACCCTTTATCTTGTAGCGTTGAAGAGCCGGAGTGATGATTGTAAATAATAAAAAGGATATGCTCCTAAAAATCGTATTTGTCGCGGGACTTGTTTTCGCCGGATTGTCGGCCCTTGAAAGCCGTGTTGACTGGATTGCCTCGTTCTGCTCGCTTTGGGGAAACGGATGCCGGGAAACAGGTCAGGTGACGGCCTTCGGCCTGCCGGTGGCTCTCTGGGGCGTGATCTACTATCTGCTTCTTACTGTCGCCTCGTTTTTTGCATCACGGAGTCTTTTTATTCCGGTCATGGCCGGGGCCGGTGTGGAATTGTCGCTTGTTTTGATGATGATCGAAATGAAATGGGCCTGCGTGCTGTGCATGATCAATCTTCTGATCATGGCCCTTGCGATTTTTCTTCTGTTCGAAAATCGGCGTCTTTGGCAGGCATTGGCCGTCTCGGCTCTCTTTTTCGTCATCTCCGACCATCTTCTGGTTCATGATAATGAGCCGGGTCAGCCGCGTGTGCTCCGGGCCCCGTCGCCATCGGTGATTGCCAAGGTGGGCGATGAGCTGATCCGGGAGAGCGATGTCAACGAGCCCCTTTCAAGCCGGATTTACAAGCTCGAGCGGCAGATTTACGATCTTAGAAAAGAGCGGCTTGACTATCTGATCGAACGACGCTTGATCGAGCTCGATGCCCTGGAAAAAGGGCTCTCACCGGAGGTTCACCTCTTCCGGGTGAGCGGCGGCGATGTGGAGGTTGCAGAAGACGAGATTGACCGTTACATCGATCAGGTGCCGGGGCTTGCGACATCCTGGAAAGGCAGCACTGAGGATCTTCGCCGTGAGGTGAGCAAATACCTGCACGACACCCAGGCCAGGGAAAGAATTGAGCGCTACACAAAGCCGTTGAAGGATCGCTACGGCGTCAGGATTTTTCTTGAGCCCCCGGCCTTGCCGGTCACATCGGTCAAGGAGGGGGCGAGTCCCGCCATCGGGCCGGTGGACGCCCCGGTCACCGTCTTCGAGTATTCTGATTATCAGTGTCCGTCCTGCCGCAAGGCCCATGAGGTGTCGGTCCGGATTCGGGACCGCTTCAAGGGTCGTATCCGATGGGTGTTCAAGGACTATCCGCTCGACCGGCACCGTGAATCCCGTCTGATGGCTCAGGCGGCCCGGTGTGCGGGTGAGCAGGGGCACTTCTGGGATTATCAGGATCTTTTGTATGCCGGGCCTGCCCACCCGGATCATGAGGCGCTTCTTGGATTTGCCCGGCAGCTTGAACTTGAACCGCTTGTTTTTTCACAATGCCTCGAGGCGGGGAAATATTCAGCCGTCATCGAAAAGGAAAAACAGGCGGCCCGGGACTCCGGCGTCAGTTCAACGCCCACGTTCATCATCAACGGACGGCTCAGCCCCGGTTACATGACCTTTGAGCGCATGGCCGGACTGATCGAGCAGGAACTTCGGAAATTCGAATGATCTGTCACGGCGCCGGATCGGTCACGCGGTGCATCCGACGGTACTGATCCGGGGTTTTTCCCATGTATTTCGGAAAAATACGCTGAAAGGTCCGAATGCTTTCAAACCCTACGTCAAAGGCGATGTCGATGATGTTGGTCTCTTCTTCCCGCAAACGCCGGGCCGCCTCGGCGATACGCAATTCATAGATGTAATCCCCCAGTTTTTTCCCCGTATAGGTTTTGAACTGTTTGCCCAGACTGTCCGGATGGATATCGAAGGAGTCGGCCAGGGTGGACCGGGTGATGTCCGAGGCATAGTTGTCGTTGATGAACTGCATCACGCTGACGATTTTCTCTTCGGCCCGGGATGATATTTTTTTTGCGTCTGACTTGACGGTTTCCTTCTCCTGGGAATGTTTCAGTTTGTCGTTGAGCAGGGCGTTTTCAATGATGTAGTTTTCGAGGCTGGTGTTCAGATCCTCCACCTCACCCATCATGTGGACCAGGCGTTTGATCATGACAAGGGCCGTTCCCAGATACAAAAGAACGGCCGCCAGGTGGGACACCATTCCCAGATTGTACCCTTGGGGAAAGATATTGAACGAGGAAAATTTGGCCAGATAGACGAAACCGTCGTGGGCCACAAACAGGAAGAATCCGATCCCGAAAAAACCGAACAACAGGGAAAAGGGTTTTTTTTCAATCATGGCGGCCAGGTTGCAGGCCGCGTTGTAGATCGATACGCCGATGGCGACAAGGATCACCACGGGACCGATTGACCTGATGGCGCTTTCGGTCAGGAAAAACAGCGAAAAAAAGGCCACGGCGGCCAGGTAGAGTTTCAACACGGTTTCGATCCGTTTGCGCTCAAGGTCGTAGATCCGGTGGAGAAAAAATGTATGGGTGATGCAGAGTCCTGAAAAGGCGATACTCAGGATTTTGAATCGGAACAGGGTGCCCGGGTAAGGGTTCAGGTAGGTGCACATGTCAAAGATGATCGGCTGGCCGAACAGGAGGGGCAGGCAGTAATAGTAGTATTCCTCCGATTCGGGTCGGATCAGGTAGATGATGCAGAACAGGAGCAGCAGTACCTGCCCCACAGCCATGGAAATGAAGCCGGCCGTGATGGTCGAGAACGTCTGGGATGTCTTGAGGGTATCGTAGGTGGTCCGATCGGTGACGGCCATGTCCCCCAGTACTTCGCAGAAGGTGGCGTAAGAAATCCGGATGGCGATGACGGCAGGTTCGTTCGGACGGATCAGGGTCGCGGGGATCAGGTAGTGTCTGGGATGGTTCCACATGGAAAATTCGTTCGGAGGAAATCCGCCCAGGCCGCCGATCATGGTTCCGTTGACATAGGTTCTGTCCGCATTTCCGATTCGACCGAGAATCAGTCCGAGGGGTTCATCACTCGGGTGTTCGGGGAGCCTCACCTGCTTCCGGAGCCAGAGGACGCCGCAGGCCGAGCCGGTCTCCCGGAGGGTGTGCCGGATCATGCTTCCCGGCAGCGCAATCGAGCCCCAGTCGCTATCGTCATAACCGGGATCGGCAAAGGCGGGGTCATCGCCCAGGCGGATTTTCCAGTCGCCGTTCAGTGAAACCAGCGTGTCGCCCTGGGGGTAGCGACCATAGAAAAAAAGGACGCAGATCATGACGGCAAAGATGGCCAGTAGGGTAAGGAAGAAGAGCGATTGCCTGAGGGTCCTGATGGTCGTTTCGTTTGGTTTCATGGATCCGGTTTTCGTGTGCGATCAGCCAAACGCCGATCGGGCCGATCGGGTTCTGATCCCAGGTCGTGGTTGAAAGAAAAAAGAATTGATACCATAACCTATTCAAAAATGAAAGAACACCGTTTTTTATTTGTTGTAAAAATTTGGATGGGTCTGGAATAAAAAAAGCCCCGATGAACGAATCATCGGGGCTTTTGATCACGCTTACGGTAAACCGGACCCTGAACGGGTGCGGATTACACTATGTCGATAACGATCAGATTTTGGTTACATTGACCGCCGCGGGGCCTTTGGCGCCCTGCTCGATGTCGAAACGAACGCGGTCACCCTCGTTGAGGGATTTGAAACCGGTGGCGTTGATGCCTGAATGATGCACAAATACATCCGGTCCGTTTGACTGTTCGATAAAACCAAAACCTTTTTGATCGTTAAACCATTTTACGATTCCTTCAGCCATGATGACAATCTCCTTGTTTTTCTTTGTTTTTTTTCTATAGTTCCTTACTTCAGGGCGGTGCCATGTTGGCGAAAAAATCTTACCTGAAAAACGAACCATCACGCCCTGACACAGGACGTATTGACAACTGAGTCCGAGTTATTCGAATTTGACCACATTGACGGCTGCGGGGCCTTTGGGGCCCTGCTCGATATCAAAGGTCACCTGCTGACCTTCGGCCAGGGATCTGAAACCGGAGGAGTTGATACCTGAATGATGTACGAATACATCCGGTCCGTTTTCCTGTTCGATAAAGCCAAAACCTTTTTGATCGTTAAACCATTTTACAGTGCCTTTTGCCATTGTGTTTTCTCCTTTTCAATGTTGCTTGTGCGCCGAATTCGTCTCAGACATGAGGTCATGTATCACGATGACAGAAGGCATATCATCCGAAACATAAAGGCTGACGTTTCAAGCCGATCCCGTTGAAAAGCATGGTGGTGAACCTGAACGGTGTTTTCCATGGTTTCATCGGTTGATAGGGCATTGAGCGTCGGGGCCTGTCGCATGTTTTCAATTTTAAAATCGTATTCTCTTAGCTTTGAAATAAAAAACAAATCGTGTGATTTTTAATTTTGAGGCTAAATCGAAGATTTTGATGGTGTCTGAATTAGATCGAAACTGGTGCAATAATTTTTCCTGGACGGTTTCCCGTCGTTTAACGCCCCTGATACAATCAGGGCTGTGATCCTTCGCGATGGCCCGGCGACATGACATCGACCCGGCAATCAATTTTGCACACTATACCAGAAAAAAAATAAATGACAATCCTTTTGTGAGGCCCCCCTTGTTTTTTTGTCAAGGTCCCGGGAAGCGCTATCATGAGCGATAGGGCATGGCGTCGAGAATCGCTTTCAGTGTCTCGGCGGCTCTTTGCTTTGCCGTTTCCCGTTTGGACGGATCACCGGTTTTCAGGGCGGAGTAAAACGACATCATATCGTTTCTCACCCCGCGGGGCCAGTGGGCCGTCAGGGCGTCCTTGTCGCCCAAGCGGTCGGCGGGAAGGGGGGCGTGGGTGCGCTTGCCGTGGGCCCAATTGATGATGTGGCTGTAAAACAACAGCGCACGGTCAAACAGGACGAACATGAACCCCAGGTCCCGGTGAGGCCCCACGGTGAGGGTGTATCCCCCCAGGCTTTGGCCCAGCAGGCGGACCCTGGCGATCCGTCTGGCTCCCAACAGGGCCGAACCCGCTCCGGCCGCACCGCCCAGAAGGGTGAACAGGCCCAAAGAATGACCGGCGGCGGCCAGATCGATAAGGGCGGCGGCGGCTCCGCCCACGGTGGCGGCGGCCGCCGCCAGCTGAGCCCTGGATAGCCCCAGTACACGCCAGGTTTCCGAATCGAACAGGTCCCGGGACAAAATGGAATGCTCGGGCATAAGAATATTGAAGATATTGTGTTTGAAAAGGGCCCGTATCTGTTGATGCGTTTGGGCTTCCATCTCTGAGACGTCTAAAACCCAACGATCGATCAGCGCGCGTTTCTCTCTGTCCTTGGCCGATTTGTCCCGGATGACGCCCTGAACCGAATGGGAGAGGCAGGATTCCGCCAGGCTGAGTATCAGTTCGGCGGTGGTTTGGTTTCTCCGGCTCCAGTCGGTTTTGAATGCCTCGATGACCGTGGTGAGGGGGACATTCAGGTCGCTTCGCATTCTGCCGATGGTTTCGAGCAGAAAAATTCTTTCCCGATAACTGGCATGGTGGGCGTTGAAATGGGTGACGGTGTCGAAATGCTGTGAAAACGCATCCTCCCATTGAGCATTGAACCGTGTTTCATCGTTCTTGCTGTTGATGACGGCGATACGGGGCCGGCCCGTCCGGCTGAGGATGGCCATCTCCGCACGATCGCTGCTTCGAATGGGCCGTGAGCCGTCCGCCACGTAAATGATGCCCGCCCCCCGGGCGATGGGGGTCAGCAGTTCGATTTCATCCCGGAACAGGGAATCATCGCGGTGAACCCGGATGAAGTCCCGGACGATGTCGTCTTCCGGGCCGCTGTGGTTTTCGAACCATTCCAGGGTCCGGCGGGGTGCCTGAAATCCGGGCGTGTCCGTGAACCGAATAATCTCCTTGCCGTCGATGATGACGGGAAACACCCGACACTCGGTGGTTTCGCCGGGAAAGGCGCTGATCCTGACGCTGTCGTCTTCCGTGAGGGTCGACACCAGCGACGATTTTCCCTCGTTGGGATGGCCCAGGACGGCGAATTCAGGGATGCTTGCTTGGGTGGTCATGGCGTGGGTCCTGTCCGGATATTTGCGGGTTCGGCTGATTCAAGATGAATCAGGGGGTCTCCCAGGGCCTTGATCTCACGGTCCCAGACCGTGACATCCCGGGGGGTGGGTGTCTCAAAAAGGGTTTGTGACGCGGCAGGGCCGGTCAGCAGGACATACACCCTGAATGCCGGGCCCCCCAGGCTGCGAAGTTCCCGGATGTAGGCAAGGGTTTCCCGGATGGGCGGCTGCCAGGATTCCATCAAAAGCACCAGGCGGCCCTTGGCATCGTCAAGCAGACCTTCGATCATCGCCCGGTCCCGGCTCATGGTCAGGCTGACCGGGACGATCCGGGAAAGACCCGATCCAAAAACGCTGAGAAGACGGCTGTCAAGGTCCGCTTCGGAGCACAGCCCGACCAGGTCGTCAGGGACCAGGGCGATCACGGCGCGGGTTGGGTCCTCGGGGGCAATGTCGGCGGCCGGTGTTCTTGCGGGTTCGGGTCTTGGCGTCGCGTCCTGCCGTTCTCCCCGGGTGTCCAGCCAGGGTGAACGGAGTCGTTGCAGCAGACGATCACATGCGATGCTTGAAAAAACAAGCCGGTCAAGGGTCCGCCGTTCCATGAAAAAGGCGAAGGCCAGAAGAATCACTCTGGGAATCAGGCCGTAAAACACAACGGCCAGACAGAGAAAGGGCCACCAGGCCGTCAAATCCGGCGTGGAAAGCTGCATGATCCCGTCCTTGAGGATGATCCGCGATCCTTCGATCTGGGCAGGCGACGGATGGGCCAGGGACGGGGGAACCAGTCCCGACCAGGGCAGGGCCAGAAATGCGGCGGCCCGGTGGACCATTTCGGCGCTGAGTTGAAGGGTGGACTGCCAGCCAAAGGCCAGGTCCGATCCAATCACCCGCAGCAGGGTGGCGGCAAGAACGCCGAGATTGAAAAAAACGGCGAACACCTGGGTAAGGATCACGACGGGCCAGGGGAATAAGCCCGTATAGTTCCGGCTTCTCCCCCGGATAACCCCCAGGGCCGCTTTGAAGTGACTGCGTTTTTCCGCGGAAAGACGGCGGTCGTACCGCTTGCCCAGCCATGCCGCCGCATGGATCAGGAGAGCGCCAAGCCCCGTCCGGATCAGGGAAAAGGTCTGGGTGCCCGGCCGTCGCCGGGGGAGGGCGGCAACAGTCAGTAGAAGAAGAATCAGAGCAAGCTGGCTGAAGACGAAGAGCCCCAGGTAGGATGACACGTTGAGGGGGGCGCTGCCTTTATAGACTAAAAAGGAAAAGGCCAGACCCCAGCCCGATGCAAATCCCAGAAACACAAAGATCGTCATGAGGGCCGTGTAAATCTGCCTGAAAACAGACCCGGGCAGAAGGGGGCCGTGGGCGGGACCGGGGGGGTGGTCATTTCTCCGGAACTCCAGCCAGTGCCGCAGGATCATCCCGGTCCGGCGGGCCGTCGATGGTCCGGCCCCGTCGAGCCGGGGGACAATATCCGTCAGGTAGAACGCCCTTTCCTGCTGATGGCGCAGGTCCCGGTCCGTCTCGTCGATGCGGGGATCTTCCCGGTGCATGAAATACTCGAGGTCGATCAGGTCGTCTATGGTCCACGAAGGTGCTTTCTGGGGCATGTGTTTTTCCGTTTCGGCCGGCGGTGATAATCATCGTATGATTGTACGGTCCTATATCTAACGCATTCGACGCCCGTTATGCAAGGAAAAGGGCGGGGTGATCTCAGGGGGTGTTGATAGGCAACCGTTTTTTGCCCGCAAAGGCTGTGGAATCGATTCCGATACCGATATTGAAGATGGTGCGTTGCACATTGTCGGAAAAGGACCTATATTGTCAGTCAAACCCTTCTCGTCAACAGGTCCGGGCCGTCAGGTCCGTCTGTTCAGATACCGTTGCGTTTGACACCGAATTCTTACAAGGAGTGACCTTATGAATACAAACGATATGTTTTCACCGATCACACTGGGCGCCCTGCACCTCAAAAACCGGTTGGTCATGGCACCCCTGACCCGGAACCGTGCCGGGGAGAATCTTGCCCCCGGGGATTTGAACGCCGAATACTATGCCCAGCGCGCCGGTGCGGGGCTGATTGTCAGTGAGGGAAGCCAGATTTCCCCGCAGGGACAGGGGTATCCCGGAACGCCGGGTATTTACAGCTCCGAACAGGTGGAAGGCTGGAAAACCGTCACCCGGGCGGTCCATGAAAAGGGCGGGCTGATGGTGATCCAGCTCTGGCATGTGGGACGCATTTCCCACCCGCTTCTCCAGCCCGGAGGAGCGCGGCCGGTAGCCCCCTCGGCCCTGGCCCCGGCGGGGGAGATTTTCACACCGGAGGGGCCAAAGCCCTTCGAAACGCCGCGAGCTCTTGAAACCGAAGAAATTCAGGAGATTGTGGCCCAATTCGCCGGTGCGGCGAAGCTGGCCGTGGACGCGGGGTTTGACGGGGTGGAAATACACGGGGCCAACGGCTACCTGATTGATCAATTCATCCGCGACGGCAGCAACCGGCGGACGGACCGCTACGGGGGAAGCCTTGAAAACCGGTTGAGATTTCTCGGCGAGGTGACCGGGGCGGTCTGTGACGCGGTCGGGCCAGACCGGGTGGGCGTACGCCTGTCCCCGGAGAACACCTTTAACGACATCACCGACAGTGACCCCCAATCGACGTTCAATGGGGCGGCCCGCATGCTGAGCGGATTTGGCCTTGCCTTTCTCCATGTGGTGGAGGGCGATTTTGTAAGCGGTCAGGCGCGGCTCGATTACAGGCAGCTCAAGGACCGGTTCAAGGGACCGTACATGGCCAACGGGGGATACGACCGTGAACGGATCGCCCGAAGCCTTTTGCATGGGGATGCCGATGCGGTGTCCCTGGGCAAGCTGTTTCTGGCCAATCCGGATCTGGTCGAACGATTCAGGAAAAACGCGCCGCTGAATGTCCCGGATCAGGCCACCTTTTACGGAGGCGGAGCGAAAGGATACACGGACTATCCCTTCCTCGATCCTTCCTGATCGGGGTCTGGGGCCGTCGGCCCCGTTGGTTTGATCGTGCACAATCTTTTCACATTTGCTTCATCGTGTTTGCATACTTTTCTGGTTATATGGGAATCAAAGGACAGGGACAAGACGTCCATCACCAACAAACCGGAGGATTTATAACATGAAAACAGCCATAAAACTCACCGTGATCACCATCATAACCCTTTTTGTGGCCGGAGCGGTTCAGGCCTATGCCCAGCCCTCCTGCTTTACCATGGTCGAACGGATTCCGGGAATCACCCTGGATGACGCCCAAAGATCGGCGCTGACCGAGAAGGACGCCGATCACCGGAAAAAGATGATTCGCCTGCGGGCCGACTACCAGGTGGCCCGGGTCGACAAGCAGAATCTGATCAAGGACCGCAACTTTAAAAAGGATGCGGTAAAAAAGCAGATTGAATCCATGGTCGGTATCCAAAAGGAAAAGGAACTGGCTCGTCTCGACGCCCTCGATGACCTGCGAAAGGTCCTGACCGACGAGCAGTGGGCCGTGTTCACGGCTCATACCGCAGGAGCGGGTATGGATGCACGCTGCCCGGGGATGCGGGGGGCTTTCCATAAAGGCAAGGGCGGTCAGGCCCACGGGAAGGGCGAAGGCGGATTCGGTCCCCGCATGGGTGACTGCCCGTTCACGGGCCCTGCTGCCGCCCAGTGATCCTCTTGATCATGAACGATAACGCCTTGCCCGGCCGGTAGCGGCCGGGCATGTGCGTTTGTGCGGTCGGGGTGTCTTTCCCACAGGTGGAGCCTGAGATGCGGTTCGGTATCAAATACAAAGTGTTCGCCATTCTTTTGTCGGTGAGTCTTCTGATTATCATCGGCATGTTCGTGTTTACCCGGATGACCTTCAAACAGGGGCTGATCGGTTACATGGACACCATGCAGGAAAAACACCTCGGGGTAATGTGCCGGATGCTGGCCGAAAACTATGCCGAGGAGGGCAGCTGGTCCTTTCTCACCGATAATCCGGACAGCTGGGACGGGGTCCAGCGTTATGCGTTCAGGACATGGCGCCGTCTGAACCACGGCGCCCATCCCCCTCAGCCTCCGGGGCGACCCGGTCACGGTCGTCCGGCGAAGGATCTTAGGGGGCCTGCTCCCGGGGGAGGAAAACCCGGCCTGGTCCTTCTTGACCAGAACCGTCACCCGGTGCTCGGCACCCTGGACGGCATCGGCCCGAAGAACCTGGTGCCGGTGGTCGTGGAGGGACAAACCGTCGGATATCTGGGCCTGTCCCATTCACCGACAAGGATCCAGGCGGAGGAACTGCTGTTTTTCCAGAGGCAGACCCGGGTGTTTCTGATGATCGCCCTCGGCATGGTGCTGATGTCGATTCTGGCAGCGGTGTGGACGGCCTATTACCTGGAACGGCCCATCGCCGTGCTGATCCGCGGAACACAAGCCTTGACCTCCGGGGATCTGGCGACCCGGATTCCGGTGACATCCCGGGATGAACTGGGGCAGTTGTCCGACGATTTCAACGCCCTGGCCCAAACCCTCGAACAAAATGAAGCGGACCGGAAAAAGTGGGTCGAGGACATCGCCCATGAACTCAGAACCCCTTTGACCCTGCTCAGCGGCGAACTGGAAGCCCTGGAAGACGGTGTCCGCGATCTGACGCCCGACACCGTCCGGAACCTTCAGGCCGATATTCATCATCTGATCCGTCTGGTCAACGATCTGAACGAGTTGTCGCGGACGGACACCGGCTCGATGAATTACAGGAAACAGGAAACCGACCTGGCGGACCTGATCGGCCAGGTCGTCGATCGTCATGCGGAGGCCCTGGGCCGCAGCGGGATCACCGCGGATGTCACCTGTTCCGTCGTGCGTCCTTTGGTGTTCGCCGATCCCGAACGGTTGAAACAGCTGTTCGGCAACATTGTCCAGAATTCCCTGGATTACACCGCATCCGGAGGCCGGCTCCACATCGGCATCGACCCCCTGGGATCATCGGTTCGGGTTCGGATCGACGATTCGGCTCCCGGGGTTCCCGCCGACGCCCTTGGGCGACTGTTTGACCGGCTCTACCGGGTTGAAGGGTCGCGAAACAGGCGCTACGGCGGGTCGGGCCTGGGGCTGGCCATCTGCCGGAACATCGTCGAGGCCCATGGCGGGCGCATCGTCGCGTCCCATTCCCCGCTGGGCGGATTACGGCTGGACATCGAATTGCCTCTGACGGACCGCAAGAATGCATGACTCTGAGATAAAAAACGGTTCGGGAACGAAAGGGCAACAGCAATGAACGAGCGTGTGTTGATTGTCGAAGATGAAGAACGGCTGGCGTCGCTGCTCAGCGATTATCTGAAGACGTCGGGATTCGAGACGCATATGATCGGCGACGGCCGCGAGGTTCTGCCCTATGTCAGGCAGACCCCTCCGGATCTGATGCTTCTGGATCTGATGCTTCCCGGCAAAGACGGGCTGGATATCGCCCGGGAACTGAGAACCTTTTCGCAGATCCCCGTGATCATGATCACCGCCCGGGTCGAAGAAATCGACCGGCTTTTGGGCCTTGAACTCGGCGCCGATGACTATATCTGCAAGCCCTTCAGTTTTCGGGAGGTGGTGGCTCGGGTCAAAGCCGTACTCCGGCGATCCCAGGCCCGTGTCGACGAGGATCTGCTCCGGGGGATCAGCCTCGATCGTTCACGGCATCAGGTGACCGTCATGGGAAAAACCGTCACGCTGACAGCCATCGAGTTTACCCTCCTTGAAGTCATGGCGGCGCGTCCGGGGCGAATTTTTACCCGGGATTTTTTGATGACGTCCATCTATCCGGACGACCGCGTGGTCAGTGATCGGACCATTGACAGCCACATCCGGAAACTGCGGCGGAAAATTCATGATATCTACCCCGACAAAGACATTATCATGTCGGTCTACAGTGTGGGTTACAAGTTCGAAAACCCCATTTGACGCTCTCTTCGGGAAACAAGTGGGTTGATTTTGTCGGTCGGTTTGCTTATAGTGTGACACTGCATCAAAAAAAAATCATGGCCGTGGGCGGTATCAACCGCTGCCGTAACACCATGAACGGGCGTGAAACTGAACAAAACGAATCTCGACTTGCCATACAATCGAAAAGGAGGTTTTACAATGTCCAAGGAAGACAGGGAAAAACGGCGCAACAACGTCATTGAGGTTCTCAATAAAGCCAGGGCCATGGAGCTTCAGGCCATTCATCAGTACATGAATCAGCATTACAATCTTGACGACATGGATTACGGGGAACTGGCAGCCAAACTCAAACTCATCGCCATTGATGAAATGCGGCATTCGGAAATGTTCGCCGAACGCATCAAGGAACTGGGCGGCGAGCCCACGGCCGATCCCATCGGTCCCATTGAAAAACGTCAGGCCGTGGATACGATCTATCCCTTCGATGCCGATCTGGAGGACGATACCGTGGATCAGTACAATCAGTTCCTCCAGGTCTGTCGAGAGAACGGCGACAGCATCAGCATGAAACTGTTCGAGACCATCATCGATGAGGAGCAGCTTCACTACAATTATTTTGACAATGTGGCGTCGCATATCACCAATCTGGGCAACACCTATCTGGCCAATATCGCCGGAACGCCTGCGGAAACGGGCCTTCAGCCCAGCGGCTTTGTCGTGACCCAGAACGGGTGATGACCGACGTGTGAAAGGGACTTCCCCGTTTTTTCAGGCGGGGAAGTCCGGCTCACCGCCATCGCTCAGGCCTGTCCGACGGCCGTCTGAAACGCCCCCATCCGTTCAAAGAAAGCCCGGTTTCCCGGCGGGACAATCGACGAACCGTCATCGTCAATGATCCTTAAAAACGACACCCTGAAACAATCATACCTCAGATGCGTTCGCGTCCCGAACAGGAGATGTTATCATGAAAAAAATGCTTTGTGCGTTGATTGTCATGCTTGCGGTGATGACGTGCCACTCCCAGGCCGTCGAGACCCTGGTTCGTCTGTGGGAGACGGCGGACGGGCTTCAGGTCCCTGAATCGGTCCTTTATCACCCTGACAGCCAAACCCTTTTTGTGTCGAACATCAACGGCAAGCCCACCGAGAAAAACGGCCGGGGGTTTATCTCCAGGCTGTCCCTCACCGGGGAGATCCTTCAGTTGAAATGGGCCACGGGACTCGATGCGCCCAAAGGCGCCGCTATTTACGGGCAGCGCCTGTATGTCAGCGATATCGATCGTCTGGTTGAGATTGATCTCGTCACCGGGGATATCACGGCCGCCTACCCGGCACCGGGGGCCGTTTTTCTGAATGACGTGGCGGCCGATCGTGCGGGAAACATCTATGTGTCCGACATGGACGAACAACAGAGTGCCGTCTGGCGTTTGTCCGGTAAAACCTTCGCCGTATGGTTGAAGACCCCGGAAATACGTTCGCCCAACGGGCTTCATATGGAGGAGGACAAGCTGATGGTGGGCAACTCCGGCGACGGCACCATTAAAAGCGTCCGATTGTCCGATCAGACGATCGTGAATTTCGCCGTCGTGGGGTCGGGCATCGACGGCCTTCGTCCCGACGGCAAGGGGAATTTCATCGTTTCCGACTGGAAGGGGGCCACACGCCTGGTTCCCCCAGCCGGTCCTGCGACCGTTCTTCTCGATACCACCGACGCGGGTATCCAGTCGGCGGATCTGGAATATGTGGCAGACAAAAAACTGCTGCTTATTCCCACCTTTTTCAATCATAAGGTGGTGGCCTTCCGATGGGATTGATGATCGGGTCGGTCAAAAAACTGAAGTTTGCCTGCGATGGAGACGATAATTCTTTAAAGAAGATTCCGTTCACTGGATACTCCGGTCTTTTATGCCCCGGGGGCATGTTCTGTGTTGTCCCGCCTTCGAAGGAGATCGCGAAGGCTCGTTGTTGAACCCATTTGAGAGAGGTGGATGATGATGAAAGACATGTTTTTTTCGTCCGTTCGATGGTTTGGTCTTATGGCGGCTCTGGTTCTGCTCGCCAAAACTCCCGTCACGGCAGACACCGTGTATCAGGCGGGCGTTCTCGATTTTCCACCGTTTTATGTGGTGAAAAGCGAGAATGAGGTCGAAGGTTCCATGGCGGATCTTTTGCGGAGCATCATGGACAAGGCGGGCATCACATACGAATTGAAAGGATTTCCTCCCAAGCGTCTCTACAAGAACCTGGCCGAAGGAACGACCCAGATCTGGCTGGGCATCAAAGGTGTTCCCGAATTTGAGGGCGTGGTGCTGAACAGCGATATTCCGGTCACTGAAATTGAAATTCGTGTGTACAACAGGGAAGGGACCCCGCCCATTGCGGCCATCCCCGATTTCAACGGGAAAAAAGTCATTACCATCCGCGGCTTCGGCTACGGAGGACTGATCGGCTACCTGAACAATCCCGACAACCAGGTGGCCACCGATCCCTCGGACAGCCATGAGCTGGCGTTTAAAAAACTAATCAAAGGGCGTGGAGACTATGTTCTGGATTACAAGAAACCCGCCGAGGAGGCCCTGAAGGCCGCCAACATCACCGGACTCAGCCACACCGTGCTGAAAAACATCAAGGTTCACCTGATCATATCCAAACAGGCGCCCGATGCCGAAAACCTGCTGAAAAAACTGGAAGAGGCCTATCTGGCCTTGAAAAGCGAAGGAAAAGCTCTCTAAGCTGTGACGATCAGAGGGCTTTGTCTGTGATGGTCCGGATCATCGACTCGATACCGGCCTTGAACTCACGGTACTGGTCCTCGGGCAAATCGCCGGTCAGGATCCATTCCAGGGCGTAGTTTACGCCAAGGTAGTCGTAGGCATAGAGCCCATAGGTTTCCCGAAGAAAGTCGATGCTTTCCCGGCACATGAAGGCCAGACAGACGGGGCTTTTGTGGGTGGCAAGCACACAGCCGGACTCGGGATTGTGGTATTCGCATGGGGACACCGGCGACATCCAGCGATGGTCGCCGGGTTTCCCATACCGCATTTCCCGCTCGTCCCTCAGCCGGTCAAAGGCCGGGTGGTCAAGGTCGTAAAGGCCGTAATACCTGTTTTTGCAGCAGGCCGCCACGGGGCGATTGCCGTTTTTTTCCATAGCCGGTCGGATGCAGCGGGACAGGCAGTAATCAAATGCTCCGAAAAATTCGTTGAGCAGGGTCTCCATGGCCAGGTAACGGGCCAGGTTGCGTTCGATATCGTTCATGACAAGCCTCGTGCCGTTTAAGTGGGTCCGGGGCCGTTTATAATACGCCATGAGCGGGGAATCAAGCCCTGCATTTCCGAACGAACCGGTGGCCGTTCAGGCCGACAGACGTTCATCATCCTCGCGTACCACATAATCGAGAACCTGGAGGAGGGTCGTGCCGATGACTCTCATGTCCCCGTGGTCGAGATAAAGCGGCAGTTTGAGGTCGCAGGCCGCCACCAGGGTTTCCCGGGTTTCAGGAAGATGATGATCTTCCCGTATATACTCCCAGTTCCAGTAACACCTCGCGTTGTCCGTTTCAATGCCGAAGACCGACAGTTTGATGCCTTCCATGTTCATCAGTTCCACAAACCGTTCGATCTGAAATCCTGAAAGGTTGACCAGGTTGAACTGGGCCGAATCGTAGATCTTGTAAACCCCGTCTTCCACCTTGGGGAT
This sequence comes from Desulfatiferula olefinivorans, assembly GCF_054657895.1. Lineage (NCBI taxonomy): Bacteria > Pseudomonadati > Thermodesulfobacteriota > Desulfobacteria > Desulfobacterales > Desulfobacteraceae > Desulfatiferula > Desulfatiferula olefinivorans. The sequence goes on from NZ_BAAHXV010000005.1 coordinate 29,050, forward strand.
ATCGATATAGTCCGACCCTCCGATGATATCCGAAAGAACGGAGAAGTTCCGGTTGTATTTCCTGCCGTTGGCATCGATCAGGGGAATCTGGGTCCGTGCGATGGCGGCGGTCACATTGGATATCCGCTGATTGTAGGTGGGGATTTTTTTCTGGAGTTCCGGCAGCTTGTCGCTGTCGATGAAATGCTTCTCATAGGATTTTTCAAATGAGCCGGCATAGAGAATCGCTTTGGCGATAAACTCCTCGTCGTCGGTCACCAGCATGCCGCCTTCTCCGGCATTGATCATTTTGTGGGACTGGAAACTGAAACACCCGGCTTTCCCGAAGGTGCCGGCCAATTGACCGTCGAAACGTGCTCCGAGGCTGTGGGCGGCGTCTTCGATCAGGCAAATGCCCTTGGCCCGGCAGATCTCGACGATTTTTTTCATATTCGAAACATGTCCCCTCATGTGGGACAGCATCAGGAACCGTGTATCATCGGCAATTTTTTGTTCCAGGTCATCGGTGTTCAAGGTGTAATTCGGGTTGCATTCGACCAGGACGGGAACGCCCCCTGCGTGGATGATGCTGCTCGGAACGGCGGTGAAGGTGAATCCCGGAACAAGGACTTTGTCGCCGGGCTCGAGGCCTGCGCAGAGCAGGGAAATGAAAATGGCGCTGGAACAGGAGTTGACCGCCAGGGCATAGGTCGAGCCGATATACCGGGCAAAATCCCTTTCCAAAAGGGCGGCTTCCGATTCTGACGGGTGGTCGCAGGCATATCGAAACAGTTCGCCTGACCTTAGAATGTCGCTGACCTTTTCAATGGCGTTTTCCGGGACGGGGTTGGGGACCGAGAGGTTTTTGGTGAACGCTTTTTGGCCTCCCTCGATGACAAGTTTTCTTGTTTTTTTTCTATCCTCGCCTCGATCCATCTTAATCTCCTTTTATTTTAATTAGTTATATCTTTTAATCATGGGTTTTGAAAACGGTGTGATTCGGCGCGGAAATGACGTGGGGATTGTTGAATGAAGAGATGAAAGGCTCTGGTCGAGACCTTCGGCGCAGGGCCGGGGTCATGGCCGAATCGGTTTGATGGGATCACGGTCTGTGAAAAACGGGACCGAATCCGCTTGCAGGGACATCATCCGTTGTGTGAAACAATGATGCCGCCGTTGTAACAATTTGATATTATTAAAGAACACTTTCTATGCTTAAAATAGATTTTTTAAATTATCAGAATGATCTCAAAAAGCAACGTTTTATTGCACGGCTGTGGGTTTAATCACCGCCCCTTGAAGCGCAAAAAAGCGCCTCTGATCTTGCTCCTTGACTTAATTGGGCCATGGGGTATGAATAGGAGGAAAAAGGGTTCGGGTGCTTTTTAAGAGCTTGAAAGGGAACCCCGTGAAAAACGGGGACGGGCCCACCGCTGTGATCGGGGACGACGGCCGCGCGAGACCACTGGGCAGAACATGGCCCGGGAAGGGGCGGCCCCATCGGATGATCCGAGAGTCAGAAGACCTGCCCGAACCAGGGTGCCGAACGCACTGGGAAGTGCCCGGCCCGATCCATTCGGATAAAAAGGGACATCCCCGGATCGAAACCGTATCGGTCCGGGGATTTTTATTTCCGGACAGCCGTTGTGAATCACCCCATATCAGAGCAGGAGATGTAAAATGCACTCAAACCCTTATGTTACATGGCCGGCGGCTGTCGTTTTTGCGTTTATACTGGGTTGGTCCGGCGTTGTCGGGGCCGGGCCGTTATCCGTTACGGATGATACGGGAAACGTCATCCGTTTCGACGAGCCGCCTCGGAAGGTCGTGTGCCTGGTGCCCTCGGCGGCGGAGATGATCTTTGCCCTCGGGGCGGACAGCCATGTGATTGGCCTGACCGTGCATAGCGGCGATCTCCAAGGCGCCGTGGGCAAACAGGTGGTGGGCGGCTTCACCCGGCCTTCGTTTGATAAGGTGACGGCCCTTGGGCCGGATCTTATCATCGCCTCGTCGTTTCAGAAGATACTGATCGACCGGATCGGCGATACCGTGCCGGTCTGCGTACTCGACACCCGGATGATGAACGATGCGTTCCGGCACCTGGAAATGATGGGCACGCTCTTCGATCGCGGCGGTAAGGCCCGGGCGCTGATCGATAAAAATCGCAGGCAGCTGGAGGTCATTGCCCGCAAGACGGCGTCGATTCCCGTGAATAAACGGCTGCGCGTGATGCGTCTCATGGGGCGGGATCAGGTCATGACGCCGGGCAACGATTCCTTTCAAAATGAGATGATCCGGGCCGCCGGGGGCATCGCCCCGGACTTCGGAAAAGCCGGGAACGTGGTCCCGGTGACTCCTGAGGAATTCTCGGCCTTCAATCCCCAGGTGATTTACGGCTGCGGGGACGATCTCACCACCGCAGGGAGCCTGTTTGAAAGAGAGGGGTTTCGTGATGCCGATGCCGTGCGTAACGGGCGGCTTCTGACTTTTCCCTGCGGGCTGACCTGCCGTTCCGGCGTCCATCTGGGTGATTTTGTATCCTGGCTGTCGGCCCGGATCTATGCCGAAGAATTCGCCGACTCCGCGCGAAACGTCCTGCCCCGGGCGATTGTGGAGAACAGGCCCATGGATCTGTCGTTTGATCATGTGAACCGGGCCCGGGTCGCCGTCGGCATGATCGACGATTTTGAGAACAAAACCCTGATCATCGATTTCAAAACACCCCGCACCGTGGTCTCCACCCTGGACGGCCTGAGATCCGGTGTTGTGAGCGTGGGCAACCATTATTCACCGCCGCCCTGCTGGTCTCTCACTCATGGGGCCGGTCTCGACGATCTCCGCGGGGCCCTGTGCCGGGTGATCGGAAAAGATCCGGAGAAAAGCGTGTTTTTGTTCACCGGGGCCGACATGGACCATCTTTCGGTGAAAACAGAACGGTTCAAAACCATGACCGTTACGGCCCTGGTCACCGCAGGCGTCCGGGGCAACGCCATGCGGATGGGCACCGATTCGGGAGACTATTTCGAACCCGGCACCATCAACGTGATCGTTCTCAGCAACATGGCCCTCAGCGTCCGGGCCATGACCCGGGCGATCATCACGGCCACCGAGGCCAAAACGGCAGCCCTTTGGGATCTGGATGTTCGGAGTTCCTATGCCCCGCTATCCGCCTCGGCCACGGGCACGGGAACCGACAACATCCTCGTGGCGCCGGGTGACGGTGCGTTGATCGATAACGCCGGAGGCCATTCGAAAATGGGTGAGCTGATTGCCCGGGCCGTTTACGCCGGGGTGCGGGAGGCCGTGGCCCGGCAGAACGGACTGGAAGGGGGACGGGATGTGTTTCAGCGTCTTGAAGAGAGACGTGTGAGCGTGTCCTCCCTGGTCGACGGGGCCCGATGTCTGGTGAAAGATAAACCCGCTGATCTGCATGTTCGGCTGGAGAGACTGCTTCTCGATCCGGCGTATGCCGGTGTTGTGGAAAACGCCCTGGGGCTGAGCGATGACCTGGCCCGCGGCGCGGTCAGTGACCTGTCGGTGTTTGAGCGTACCTGTCTTTTCCTGGCTTCACGCATCGCCGGGAAAACGCTTGATCACACGGTATTCGATCTGTCCGAACTGGATCTGCCCGTGCCCCTGTCGCTGGCCGTGAACGCCCTGCTTTCCGGCGCCGTTTATCAGGCTCCGCCGGCCGACGGGCCGTCCTCAGAGGATTGCCCCTGCCGCTAGGACACAATCAGTCGGGTCTTAGGACCAGCTGTTCGGCTTTGTTGAAGCAGCGTTTGCGGACCAGGAGTACGGCTGTCAGGGTGCCGATGGCCGTGGAGCCGGTGAGCATGACCATGACGACGATCTGGTATTTGATGGCGATCAGGGGATCGGCCCCGGAGAGAATCTGGCCGGTCATCATCCCGGGGATGAAGACCATGCCCACGGCCATCATGGAATTGATGGAGGGAATCATCCCGGCCTGCATGGCTTTCCGGAGAATGGGCCCCGAGGCCTCCCGGCTGTCCGCGCCCAGGCAGAGTTTCATTTCGATTTCCGCCCGAAGGTTTTTCAGTTCGCCGATCAGGCGCTCGATGGCGATGGCGATGGCATTCATGGAATTGCCGATGACCATGCCCCCTAAGGGAATAAAGTAGCGGGGCTCCCACCAGGGCTTGACCCCTACCACCACGGCAGTGACCACAAAGGACACCAGGGAAAAACTCAGCAGCATGGAGAAGAATACCGGAAGAAAAAAAGGAATCTGCCTGTCCTTGACCCGGCTGTAGATGGTCCAGGCGGCAAACAGGATCATGAAGCCGAACACGCCGAGCACCAGGGCCATGCTGGACAGGGCGAAGACAAATTTCAGCACGTAGCCCAGGGCGAACAGCTGGACAAAGGTTCTTACCGTTCCGATCAGAAGATCTTTTTCGAGTTTGAGGGAATAGGCCACCGAGGCCAGGCCCGAGATCAGAACGAACACGAGGCCGACGGCCAGTTGAAGGGGGCCGATATCCACGAGCTGATGGGTCATGCCTTCTCTCCACGGGTGACGGTGAAGCGGCCGTCCCTGACATCGATGATCCGGGGAACCACCCGCCGAGGCCGGAATTCGCGGTGGCTGACCATGACGACGGTTTTTCCGCTGTCCAGGCAGAGGGCTTCCGCCATGGCTTCCACAATCCGGCTGCTCTCATCGTCCAGGGCGCTGGTCGGCTCATCGAGAAGGACCACCGCAGGGGACAAAAGAAGGCCGCGGATCAGGCAGAGACGCTGCTGCTGACCCACCGACAGGCTTCGCGCCGGATGGGTCAGGGCCACGGTGTTCAGGCTGACGCTGTCGAGCCGTTCGCGAAGCCGTTGATCATCCGGCTTTGGCAGGGTTCGGTTGTGTTTGAGCAAAAAGGGCATCAGAAGATTGTCCCTGACCGTCCCGTCGACGACCACCGGGGTTTGCTGGATATAAAGGATCTGACGCCTGAGTTCCGGCGCGGCCAGGTCGGCATAGGGACGGTCTTTGAAAAACAAGCGGCCGCCGGCCGGTTCCTCCAGCCGGTTCAGCAATCTCAGAAAGCTGGACTTGCCTGTTCCCGACGGGCCCCGGACCAGGTGGAACTCGCCGGCCCCGAAGGTGAGGGACACCCCGCTGAACACCAGGGGGCCGTCCGCGTATTTGAACGAAAGCGCTTCGCAGCGTATCAGACTGCGTTCAGCTTTATCCACGATCCATTCCTTTCACGACATGCGCCTCAAAAATAACAGGCTTTGCGGTCCGTTATTTTCGGGTTTTTTCCAGGCAGGCGACCCCGGGGAGGATTTTGCCTTCCATGAGTTCGAGGAAGGCGCCGCCGCCGGTGGAGATGTAGGACATTTTGTCGGCCACGCCGGCCGCATGCACGGCGGCATCGGTATCACCCCCGCCGACGATGGTCAGGGCGCTGGACTGGGCCACCTTCTCGGCAATGGCGAAGGTGCCCCGGCTGAAGGCGGCCATCTCAAAGACCCCCATGGGGCCGTTCCAGACGATGGTGCCTGCTGATTCAAGGGCTTCTGAAAAATCGGCAACGGTTTCAGGGCCGATGTCAAGGGCCGTGGTTCCTGCGGGGATGGCGTCCACGGTTGCCACCCGATGGGGGGCGTCCGCGTCGAAGGCGTCGGCGGCGACCACATCGACAGGGATATGGACGCGGACGCCTTTTTCTCTGGCCCGGTCCATGACGTTTTTCGCGGTATCGATGAGATCGTCTTCAACCAGGGACGCTCCCACGTCGTACCCCCGGCTTTTCAGAAAGGTGTTGGCCATGGCTCCCCCGATAATCAGACAGTCCACTTTCCCGAGCATGTTTTCAAGGGCCCCGAGCTTGCTCGACACCTTGGCTCCGCCCACGATGGCCACCAGCGGACGTTTGGGGGTTTCCATGGCCTTTTTGTAAAAATCGATTTCCCGGAACAGGAGCAGCCCGGCGGCGCATTGTGGGGCAAAGTCGGTAATGGCGGCCACTGATGCATCAGCCCGGTGGGACACGGCAAAGGCGTTGTTGATGTAGACATCGCAGAGCGAGGCCAGCTCCCGGGCGAAATCCGGATCGTTTTTCTGTTCGGCCTCATGGAACCGCAGGTTTTCCAGCATCAGAATTTCGCCCGGCTTCATGGCGGCGGCCATGGCTTTGACCTCGGGGCCGATGCAGTCCGGCGCCATGGCAACCGGCCTGCCGATCAGCTTGGCCAGGTGGTCGGCGGCCGGTTTGAGACTCATGGTTTTCACCACCTTGCCTTTGGGGCGGCCCAGATGGGAGGCCAGGATGATTTTCGCGTTCTGGGAGAGGGCGTATTCCAGGGTGGGCAGGGCGGTGGTGATCCGGGTGTCTTCGGTGATCAGCTGACGGTCGTCCATGGGAACATTGAAATCCACACGAATAAAAATGGTTTTGCCTGAAATATCGATGTCGTTGATCGTTTTCATGTTTCACTCCATCAGGGATGCGGTTTGGGGTTTTGGGGTCGTTTTTTTTCCCGGTTCAGTTGTTTTTTTCGGGACCATCGGTCCAGAAAGGACATCAGCCCGGCCTGATAGGCATGGTCCACCTGTTCCTCGCGGGCCTTCGTGCTAGCGGAAAGTGCGGCCCTCAGACACTCGGTCTTGCAGGGGCACTGACGGATGCAGGTCTCGGGGCTTTGCCTCAGACCGGAGTCGGTCATGGGAAAGACCCGGTCCAGGCATCCGAAGCAGTCGGGTTTTGTTTTATCGGACGGTGTCATGGGAGTCCGGCCTCCGCCTCATTCAGCGGCGATTTTGTTGTTTTCATGAAATTCGCGGTTGAACCGGGCCATGTGCCCGTGTTCGGCGAAGCTGTAGTGACCGGAAGCACCGATCACAAGATGCTCGTGAACGGTGACGCCCATGAGTTTCAAAGCGTACACCAGCTGCCGCGTCATGGCCGTATCCTCCGGTGACGGTTCGGGATCTCCGGACGGATGGTTGTGGGCGAAAATGACCGCCGCAGCCCGGTGATCGAGGGCGGAGCGCACCACTTCCCTCGGGTAGACCGACGTGGCGGTCAGGGTCCCGGTGAACAGGGTCTCACTTGCGATCACCTTGTTTTTAGCGTTGAGAAAGACCGCGACAAAGCATTCCCTGGACTTGTCGCGGATGGCCATGTTCAGATAATCAAGCAGCTCCTTTGCATGCCGGATCGGATCCGTGCCGATGACCCGGCTTTCAAGGTAACGCACCGATGCTTCCCGGACCAGCCGGATGCCGAACTGGTTGGCCGGACCGATGCCGGGGATTTCCGTCAGCTCGGATGCCGAGGCCTCGAAGACGCCCTGGAGGGTCTTGAACCGGCTGATGGCGGCCTTGGCCGCGTCTTTACAGTCCTTCCTCGGGGTGCCCAGGGTCAGAAGAAGTTCGATGACCTCGTAGTCATGAAAACCGGAAAAACCCGATTCAAGAAACCGTTCCCGCAGCCGTTTGCGGTGCCCCTGACTGCTCTGTTCCGCCGTTCCGCCCATGGGTCAGTCCAGCTCGTGTTTGAGGGTCCGGGTCATCAGGCGTGTGATGGATTTTTTCGGGTCCTGGTTCTCGAACAGGATCCTGTAGACCTCGTTGCAGATGGGCAGCTCAACCCCCAGTTTTTGGGAAAGGTTGTACACCGAGCGCGTGGTTTTCACACCTTCGGCCACCATACGCATTTCGAGCAGAATCTCATCCAGGGTTTTTCCTTCTCCGAGCTGAACGCCCACCGTGTGGTTCCGGGACAGGTTCCCGGTGCAGGTGAGCATCAGATCTCCCACCCCGGCCAGACCGGCAAAGGTATGGGGGTCGGCCCCGAAGCAGGCCCCTAAGCGTTTCATTTCGGTCAGGCCGCGGGTGATCAGGGCGGCCCGGGCATTGAGGCCAAGGTCCAGCCCATCGGATATCCCTGCGGCGATGGCGATGACGTTCTTGATGGCGCCTCCCACTTCCACGCCCACCGGATCATCGTTGGTATAGACCCGGAACCGGGGGGTGGCGAACACGTGCTGAACCAGACGGGCGGTCCTGCGGTTCGTCGAGGCCACCGCCACCACCGTCGGCATCTCCAGGGCCACTTCTTTGGCAAAGCTGGGACCCGACAGCACCACCCGCCGATCTTCGGTAACGGACGGCAGCATGTCCCCAAGCACGCCGAGCATGGTCAGATGGGTCTTGTTTTCGATGCCTTTGGAGGCGGACACCATGATGGTGTCGGGGCCGATATGGTCCGCCATCATGGCGGCGGTTTCACGCATGACGTGGGAAGGCACCACCACGAGGACCAGGTCCTTGCCGGAGACCGCCGTGCGGATGTCGTTGGTGGGGACGATGTTCTCCGACAACACGATGTCGGGAAGAAAGACCGTGTTGATGTGGTGTTGTTCGATGCTTTCTTTGACCTCCTGTTCAAACACCCAGAGATCGATACGATAGCCTTTGACCGCCAGCAGGTTGGCCAGGGCCGTGCCCCAGCTTCCGGCTCCCACGACCCCGATGGACAGGGAGGCGGCTTTTTTTTGAAAATGTTCGGGCATAACGATTCTTTCATACAACAGACAGACACGCCCGTCATACGGCGCGTCTGCCCGCATTGTCTGTGATTTAAAAAAAATTAAATGTAAAATGAGACGCGGACGCTAATCCGCGGACTCGTCGTCATCGTCCTCGTCGATCTCGTCTTCGTCCGACATATCGTCGTCCTCGTCGTCGAGGTCCTCCTCATCGTCCCAGTCTTCCTCGTCGACCGGTTCAAGGTCCGCCGGGGGGATCACGGCGGCAGAGGTGAGGGGATCACCGTTTTCATCCTCTTCCTGCTCCGCAATGCGGACCGCACCGATGACTTTTTCCTTTTTGTCCAGGTTGATCAGCCGAACGCCCTGGGTGTTGCGGCTGATCACGGGAACCCCGCTGATGGCAATGCGGATCAGTTTGCCGGTATCGGTCATCAGCATGAGGTCGTCGTCCTCATCCACCAGGACAATGGCGGCCACATTCCCGTTGCGCGCCGTGGTCTTGATGGAAATCACCCCTTTGCCTCCCCGGTTCCGCACCGGGTACTCGTCGATCAGGGTCCGTTTGCCGTAGCCGTTTTTTGTCACGGCGAAGAGGGTCTGGCCGTAGCTGAGCACTTCCAGGCTGACGATCTCGTCGCCGGTACCGAGCCTGATACCCCGGACACCCCGGGATACGCGGCCCACGGTCCGGACGACGCTTTCATGGAAGCGGATGGACTTGCCCTTGCGGGTTCCCAGGAACACGTCCATGGTCCCGTCGGAAATCCGGGCCGCCACCAGTTCGTCGCCGGGCACCAGGTCGAGGGCGATGATGCCGCCCAGGCGCGGACGGCTGTAAGCCATCAGGTCTGATTTTTTGATCAGACCGTTTTTGGTGGCCATGATGATGTTCTTGCCTTCCTCGAAGGACGGCACGGCAAGGACCGTGGTCAGCTTCTCGTCCTTGACGAAGTTGAGGAAGTTGACGATGGCCCGGCCCTTGCTGGTCCTTCCGGCCATGGGCAGTTCGTAGACCTTGCTCCAGTAGACCCGCCCCAGATTGGTGAAGAAGAGGAACATGTGATGGGTGGAGGCCACGAACAAATGCTCCACGAAATCATCGTCCTTGGTGCCCATGGCCATCTTGCCCTTGCCGCCGCGTTTCTGGCTTTCATACAGGGTGATGGGATTCCGCTTGATGTAGCCCTTGCTCGAGATGGTCACCACCATGTCTTCCTCTTCGATCAGATCCTCGATGGTGATATCGGCACTGGCTTCGACAATGCGGGTTCTCCGGGCGTCTCCGTAGTCGTTCCGGATGGTGATCAGCTCGTCTTTGACGATTTTCAGCACCAGGGCGTCGCTGGCCAGGATTTCCTTGTACCAGGCGATGTCCTTCATCACGTTCTCGTATTCCTCGATGATCTTGTCCCGTTCCAAGCCGGTCAGGCGCTGGAGTCTCAGGTTCAGAATTTCCTGGGCCTGGATGCTTGACAGATCAAAGCGGGACATGAGGCCGTCCTTGGCTTCGGACGGTGTCTTGGAGGCCCGGATCAGGGCCACCACCTCATCGAGATTGTCCAGGGCGATCTTGTACCCTTCGAGGATATGGGCCAGTTCCTCGGCTTTCCTCAGGTCGTAGATGGTCCGCCTGACGATGATTTCCTTGCGATGAAGGATGAAATGTTCAAGGATTTCCTTTAAGGTCAAGAGCTCCGGACGGTTGTTGACCACGGCCAGGAAGATGATGCCGAAACTGTTCTGCATCTGGGTGTGCTTGAACAGCTGGTTGATGATCACCTCGGCCATGAAGTCCTTTTTGACGGCCATGGCGATGCGCATGCCGGTCCGGTCCGACTCGTCGCGCACATAGCGCAGTCCCTCGATGACTTTTTCCTTCATCAGCTGGGCGATTTTTTCGACCAGGCGGGCCTTGTTGACCTGATAGGGCAGCTCGGTCACCACGATGGTTTCCGTCTCGGTCTTTTCATCCCGTTCGATGTCGACCTTGGCCCGGACCCGGATGATGCCCCGGCCGGTGCTGTAGGCCTCCTTGATGCCCTGGGTGCCGAAGATGATGCCCTGGGTCGGAAAATCCGGGCCGGGCATGTATTCCATCAGTTCCTGCCAGTCGATGGACGGCCGGTCGATCAGGGCGCAGATCGCGTTGATCACCTCACCGAGATTGTGGGGCGGGATGTTGGTGGTCATACCCACGGCGATGCCCGACGACCCGTTGATCAGAAGGTTGGGGATCTTGGCCGGCAGCACCGACGGTTCGACCAGGGAGTCGTCGTAGTTGGGACTCCAGTCCACGGTTTCCTTGTCGAGGTCTTCGAGAAGCTCGTGGGCGATGCGCTTCATCCGGACTTCGGTGTAACGCATGGCGGCGGCGGAATCGCCGTCCACGCTGCCGAAGTTCCCCTGACCGTCGACCAGGGGATAGCGCAGGGAGAAATCCTGGGCCATTCGGACGATGGTGTCGTACACGGCGGTGTCGCCGTGGGGATGGTACTTACCGATGACGTCACCGACGATACGGGCGGATTTCTTGTAGGGTTTGTTCCAGTCGTTTTTCAGCTCCCGCATGGCGTAAAGCGAACGCCGGTGAACGGGCTTCAGGCCGTCCCGGACATCGGGCAGGGCCCTTCCGATGATGACGCTCATGGCATACTCGAGGTACGATTTCTTCATCTCGCTCTCGAGGCTGATTTTTGATTGGATATCCTGGTCAGTCATAAGTCTCCTACACGATTAAACGTCAGATTAGGTTGATATCGTCGACGGCCGTCTCATTCGACGGTTCGATGAAGGCCCGGTATTTTGAATTGTAAATGTCGGTCAAGGTCAGAAAAAACGTCACGATCAGGGGGCCGTAAATGATGCCCAGAATGCCGGACATGTAAAGGCCGCCGATGATCGAAAGAAACACCAGAAGGGCGTGCATTTTCACCTGTTTCCCCACGAGGATCGGTTTGAACAGGTACTCCACCCCTCCGGACAGCAGGGCATAAAGAACCAGAAGGGCGATGCAGGCGACCATGCGTCCGTTGAGAAACATGAAGAACGAGGCGGACACGAAGACGATGCCGATGCCCACAATGGGAAGAAAGGCCAGGAAACCCATGATGACTCCCCAGATGATGGGGGAGGGCAGGCCGAACAGGGCGAAGATGATGCCGCCCGCCACGCCCTGGATCAGACCGCTGAGCCCGTTTCCGATCAGGACCGCGCCGCTCATTTCCTTGAATTTTTTAAACAGGATCACATCCTCTTCATTGGGCAGGGGGGACAGGTCGATGATAAACCAGACCAGCCGTTTCCCGTCGATGAGAAGGTAGTAGGTGATGACGAGCATCAGGAGAAAATTGATGACGAAATTCAAAAGGTGCCCGGCGATGGCGTTGGCCTGGTTGAGCAAAAAAAGGCCGGTAAACTTGCCCAGGTCGCTGATGGGTTTGACCAGTTCGTTGTACGTCAGGGTGATGTCGAAGTTGGCCAGAAAGCCGTTCAGCCGTTCAAGGACCTTCTTGTTTTCCAGAAGGGCGATGATCTGGGTCGCCAGGTTGGCGTCGCGGATGTAAATGACAAAGCCGTGGGCTTCCCGGGCGAGAATGACGATAAACAGCACCAGGGGAATGAAGACGATGAAAAAAATCAGGATGCAGGTCAGAAGGGAGGCATAGGCCGGAGGCAGTTTTCGGGCGACCAGCCGGTAGACGGGGTAGAAAATGCCCGTGACCACGGATGCGAGCACGATGACAGCCAGAAAGGGCCAGAACAGCTTACCCAGAAGAAAGAACGACAGGACGAACAATGCAAGAAAAAACCATAAAATCAGATCACGGGATGTTCCTGCCATAACGGGTTTACTCCAGACACGCACTCGAACGTGTATCAGACGACACTATAATCAAAACGATCCGCCGGCCGGCGTGCCGACCCGACCGATACTGATCGAAAAAACAATCGGTGACACTGACGGTTATTTTTTTAGACAAAAGATGCCGACGCCCAGGTAAAGCGCCGCTTCATAAATGATGACGCCCGTGAAGCCGTGGGTGAGACCGTAGATGATTCCGCCGCCCATGATGGCGGGGACGCCGGTGAAAATCAGGATTCCCAGTTTTTGTGATATACCCATGCTCATCGTCTCCTTGTTTTGTCGATCTCGGGGGGGTGTGTGAAACGCCTCGAAAACATGTTTTATCCCATGCATGAACCTACCTTGTTTAACAAGCCAATTCTTCCAAGTAAAGAGAAAACTATGGGAAAATCATGATTTCCCAAGGGGGCGGTAACCCGATAATATCACTTGAAATGTGAATTGATTTTCGGCAGTCCGGACATGGGGATCGGAACGTCCGGGGACGGTAAGAAAAGCCGGGGTATGGACGGGCCCATCCCCGGCTTTTTTTTATCTTATCGTTCGATGACCATGGCCATGCCCATGCCGCCGCCGATGCACATGGAGATCAGGCCGGTACTGTAGCCTTTCCGCTGCATCAGGTACATGCCGGTGACCATCTGGCGGGCACCGGTGCATCCGATGGGGTGACCCAGGGAAATCCCGCTGCCCACCTGGTTGGGTTTTTCGACCGGAATGTTCAGTTCACGCATGCAGCCGATGGCCTGTGCCGCGAAGGCTTCGTTGAGTTCGATCATGTCGAAATCGCTGACGGTCATGCCGGTGCGTTTGAGAACCTTGCGAACGGCGGGAACAGGACCTAAGCCCATGTAGGCCGGGTCCATGGCGCCACTGGCGTAGCCCTTGATTTTGACGATGGGTTCAAGGCCAAGTTCTTTTGCTTTTTCGGCGGTCATCATCAGGACGGAGGCGGCGCCGTCGTTGATGCCCGAGGCGTTGCCGGCGGTGACGGAACCGTCTTTCTTGAAGGCGGGTTTCATGGCGGCCAGTTTTTCGAGGGTGGTTTCCATGGGCCGTTCATCCACGTTGAAGACCGTGTCGCCCTTGCGGGATTTGATCACGATGTCCACGATCTCGTCCTTGAAGGAGCCGTCCTTGATGGCGGCCATGGCGCGCTGATAGCTCAAAAGAGCGAGCTGATCCTGCTCTTCGCGGGAGATGCCGTATTTGGCGATGATGTTCTCGGCGGTGATGCCCATGTGGTAGCCGTAGAATATTTCAAAAAGGCCGTCGTAGACCATCAGGTCGTAGACCTGACCCACGCCGGTCAGTTCCATGCGGTGGCCCCAGCGGGCGTTGGGAAGCGCCATGGGCGCGTTGCTCATGCTTTCATGGCCGCCTGCCAGGATAACGTCGGCCTCACCGGCCATGATGGCCGTGGCGCCGAGGGCGATGGCCTTGAGGCCGGACCCGCAGATCTTGTTGACGGTGTACGCGGGGGTTTCCTTGGGGAAACCGGCTTTGATCATGGCCTGGCGGGTGGTGTTCTGGCCCTTGCCGGCCTGGAGCACGTTACCCATGATGATTTCATCGATGACCACCGGCGCGGCCGAATCGTTCCAGTCCTGATTTTTGGATTCCAGTTCGACCATGCCCTGATCTTTGAGCGCATCCGGGTAGATCTCTTTCATTTCGGCGCTGACCTGGGGCTTCAGGTTGACTTTTTTCAAGGTTTCCTTCATGACCGCCGCACCAAGATCAATCACCTCGACACTTTTCAGGCCGCCGCCGAAGGCGCCGACCGCTGTACGTGAACCGCTTACGATGACAACATCTCTCATGTTGATCCTCCTTGATTGAAATTATATATAAAACCTTTGTTATCATTCAAAAATCTGGTAAACATCAATCCGGGAGAATAACAAAAACGCAAGGAAAAGACAACGATTGATATGTGCCTGATTCTGTTTTCATACATGACCGATGCCGATTATCCCCTGACGGTGGCCGCCAACCGGGATGAATTTTACCACAGAGCCACACAGCCCCTTGATTTCTGGGACGATTTTGAAGGAATCCTTGCCGGAAGGGATCTTCAAAACAACGGAACCTGGATGGGCGTGACCCGATCCGGCCGCTTTGCCGCCATCACCAATTACAGGGCCCCCTCACTGATCAAGGCCGCCGCACCCTCCCGGGGACTTCTGGTGCGTGATTTTCTTGCAGGCGGAAAGGCTCCGAAGGACTACCTCGAAAGCATCCGCCCTTCGGCGGCCGCCTTCAACGGGTTCAACCTTCTGGTCGGCTGTCTGACCGGCAAGGCGTCATCGTTGTTCTACTATTCCAACATGGGCGGGGAAATCCGGTCTCTTTCGCCGGGCACGTACGGATTGAGCAACGCCTTTCTGGATACGTCCTGGCCCAAGGTCGACCGGGGGAAGCGCGCGTTCGAACGGATCATTCGACGGTACCGGGATGCGTCGACCGATCATCTGCTGGACCTGATGGCCGACGACACGCTTCCCGACGACCGGGATCTGCCGGACACCGGCGTGGGCCTGGCCTGGGAGAGGATGCTTGCGCCGATCTTCATTGCCGGCGACACCTACGGCACCCGGTCGTCGGCCGTCGTTCGTTTCGATGCCCGGGGCGGCGGGACCTTTGTCGAGCGGACCTATCGTAACGACGCGTCGGGCGCCGGCATTCATGACACAAGAACGCGTTCGTTTTACGGAAACGATCGGCCCTGAGGCTTTTTTTATTGTCCTGCCGGGCCGCTCTGCCTGAATCATTTCCAATTAACCGGTTGAAATCGTGCGCATGATTCGTTATAATCCACGCATTCTTTTCATTGACTGACCCCTTTTATGCAAAAACAAACCCATGTTGATTATTAATGGTACCGTTGCCTGATGCGGTTCCGGACGTTTGGCCCTCTTTATCGTCCGCGTCCGAGCAAGGGTTTCGGGACACCGTCACACCTCAGGAGGAACCATGTCTTTTTGGTGGAAAAAACCGTGGCGCGGACGATGGACCTTTGTTCTGATCCCCTTTGCAGCGGGCATCGCCGTCACCCTGGCCGCATCCTTTGCCATGCACACGACGGATTCGGCGGCCTTCTGCGGGAGCTGTCATTCCATGGCCGAGGCGGCGCTGACCCACAGCACTTCGGTTCACGCCCAGTTCGCCTGCAACGAATGCCATGCCCCCCACAACCTGATTCCCAAAATCCCGTTCAAAACCAAAGAGGGGGCCCGTGACGTCTACAAAACCGTCACCTACAACGTCCCTGACCTGATTCATCCGAACGAGACCACCCTGACGGTCATCCAGAACAATTGCCTGCGTTGTCACGGCTCCGTGATCAAGGAGGTGAACATGCTGTCCAAGGACCGCTGCACCGACTGTCACCGTCATGTCCCCCACAGTCCGAAAACCCCCGTTGCGAAAAGGAGTGCCGCCGATGCTTGATTCACGCCGATTGTTTTCTCTCACCCTCTGTCTGGCCGCGATCGTTTTGGTCGCGTTTGCCGCCTGTTCCAAGGCGGAAAAACCCGTGCCCCCGGTGTACGACACCGATCTTGCCGAGGATGAAATCAGAAACTCCGTGTTTAAAAAGCTGTTTCCCCTTCATTATGAAACCTATCTTCGGAACAACGAGACGGAGATCATGACCGAATACGGCGGGTCCGTGGCCTACGACAAGCATGACAACGTCAACCCGCTTCCCAAGGGATACAAATACGCCCAGCCCTATCTGAAGAATCTCTGGCTGGGGTATCCGTTCAGCTACGAATACAAGGCCGCCCGGGGTCATACGTACGCCCTTCTGGACAACCTTCACATCGACCGGATCAACCTGTACGCCGAAAAAGGCCAGATGCCCGCCACCTGCATCAACTGCAAGACCGCCAAGATGAACGATTTTCTCAAGGAATACGGCGACGACTTCTGGGCCCGGGATTTCAATGAATTCCGCGAGCAGGTGGATCCGGATGAAAACACCATCGGCTGTGCCAACTGCCACAATCCGAAAACCATGGAACTGAGACTTTACAGCGATCCTTTGAAAAATCATCTGGCCGCCGAGGGGAAGACCTTCGAGACCATTGACCGAAACGAGCAGCGGGCCCTGGTCTGCGGCCAGTGCCATGTGGAATACTATTTCCAGGACAAGGGCTTCGGCCCGGCCAAGAAACCGGTGTTCCCCTGGGAAAAGGGTAAAGACCCCGAAGAGATCTATGAATACTATTCCGATCGGGGCGACACAACAACCCCCGGATTTGAGGGTTATTTCGTGGACTGGACCCATCCTGTGTCCAGGACCCCCATGCTCAAGGCCCAGCACCCCGAGTACGAAACCTGGCACAACGGGGTCCACGGGGCGGCGGGCGTGTCCTGTGCCGACTGCCACATGAGTTACACGCGCATGGACGGCAAGAAAAAGATTTCAAACCATCACTGGACCTCTCCCCTGAAAGACCCCGAGATGAAGGCCTGCCGCCAGTGCCATACGGACAAGACGCCGGAATTCCTCAAGGAGAGGGTGCTTTACACCCAGCACAAGGTCTGGAAGGAACTTTTGATCGCCCAGGACATCTCGGTCAAGGCCCACGAAGCCATCCGCATGGCCCACGAATTTACGGGTGAAAAACCGGCCGATTATGACGCCTTGATGATCGAGGCCCGCAAATGGTGCCGCAAGGGCCAGTTTTTCTGGGATCTGGTGTCTGCGGAGAACAGCGTGGGTTTCCACAACCCCACCAAGGCCCTGGCCACCCTGACCTCGTCCCAGCAGTACAGCCAAAAGGCGGTGGAGTCGGCCATCCGGGCCGCATCGTATACCATCGCCAAAGATCTTGATCAGGACATCAAGACCCTGGTGCCGCCCATTTTGTATCACAGCCGTGAACTCCAGATGGACCCCGAGCACCTGAAAACCCACGCCTGGTTCAAATACCTGCCGCTTCTGCCCAAAGCGCCGAAGATGTGGGACGCCAACAAACGCATCTCGCCCGAATCGACCTGATCATGTGATAACCCTTCCCGGCCCTGCCTGGTCCCAGGCAGGGCCGGAACCCCATGCTTCCGGTGATTTTTCATTCAAGATTCTCCACCGCGAGTCCGATAAGAGTTACCGGAACCCTGATGGTCGACATGGTCATCACCCTCCATGCCGTAAAAAACAAGATCCGATTATCTGAAAGAAAAAAGGAGTGTGTCATGAAGGTCAACACGCGTTCGATTGCGTTCAAGCTGGTTGTCTCCGGTATTCTTCTCGCCCTGATTCCCCTTTCGATCGTGGGGGCCTTGTCCTATTTCAGATCCCAAAACGCCCTGTCCGAGATATCCCGTGCCCAGGTTCACGGCATCGCCGAGGATCTGGCCCGGTTTACCCGTTATCTGCTGAATCTTGAACTGCATCAGGCCAGGACGTTTGCGGCCCAGAAACGCATGGTCGCTCTGGCCGAGACCGTGGATCGGGTGGGGATCGACGGGGCGGCCGATCAGATCAGGGACGTCTTCGAGGATCTCACGGCCCAGTTTAAAGGCCTGGACAATCACTATCAGGGGCTGTTCATCACCAATGCCGCCGGAATGATCTATACCGGGGTTCTTCAGGACGGAAGAGAGTACAAGGGGATAGACATCAGTTCCAACCCAACCCTGCGGGCGGTCAAACAAAACGGTGAGGCTCGTCTCGATGATATGTTGATCTCCAAGGCCACCGGTAAACCCGTCACTGGAGCCATCGCCCCCATCATGTCCTCAACGGGGAAGTTCTTAGGGGTCTTCGGCCTTACGATCCGGGCGGAGTTTTTTACCGATATCATCGCCGGACGAACGGTCGGTGAGACCGGGTACGGCTTTATGCTGAACCGTAACGGCGTGGCCATCGCCCATCCCAATGCCGACTTCATCCTGAAGGTGGATGTGACCAAGGTTCCGGGGATGGAAGGCATCGCCGCCCGGATGACCGGCGAAAAAAGCGGGGTTGAACCCTATGTTTTCAAAGGGGTTGAAAAAGTTGCAGGCTTTGCCCCGGTGGGCATCAACGGCTGGTCGATCGGTGTGACCCAGGACGTGTATGAATTCGATCGGGCGGCGGTGTTCATCCGCAACTCGATTGTGCTGATCGCCCTGGCGGTTGCGGTTCTGACTTTTGTCGGCGTGCTCTTCATGTCCCGGAGCATCGTCAATCCGATCAAGGCGGCGGTGGCCGGTCTCAAGGATATCGCCCGGGGCGAGGGGGATCTGACCATGCGCCTGCCGGTCTTGACCCGCGACGAGGTGGGTGATCTGGCCACGTGGTTCAACACCTTTATCGAGAAACTTCAGGGGCTGATTCGCCAGATTGCCGGGAGTGTCGAGACGATTTCATCCTCATCCACCGAACTGTCGGCCATTTCCACCCAGATGACCCGGGCGGCCAAGGATACCCAGAGCCGGACCGGCACGGTGTCCGCCGCCACCGAAGAGCTGAGTTCCAACATGAGCACCGTGGCGGCGGCCATGGAACAATCGACGACCAACACCCATGTGGTGGCAACGGCGGCCGAAGAGATGTCGTCCACCATCAACGAAATCGCGAGAAATTCCGAAAAAGCCGGGACGATCTCAGGCGATGCCGCCCGCAAGGCCGGTGACGCGTCCGTCCAGATGGAACATTTGGGCAGAGCGGCCCTGGATATCGGCCAGGTCGTTGAAACCATTACTGAAATATCCGAACAGGTCAACCTGCTGGCCCTGAACGCCACCATCGAGGCGGCCCGGGCCGGGGAAGCCGGCAAAGGGTTTGCCGTGGTGGCCAATGAAATCAAGGAACTGGCCAAGCAGACCGCCGACGCCAGCCTTGATATCAAAAACAAGGTCGAGGGCATTCAGAACACCACCCGGATGACGGTCAAAGACATCGAGGAAATCGCCAAGGTGATCAGCGATGTCAATGAGGTGGTGATCGGCATCGCGTCGGCCGTCGAGGAACAGTCCTCGGCCACCAGTGAAATCGCCGTCAACGTGTCCCAGACGGCCCGTGGGATTCAGGATGTCAATGAGAATGTCAGCCAGAGTTCCGTGGCCGTGGGTGAGATCGCGAAAAATATTGCCGATGTCAATACATCCACCGAGGAGATGGCTTCGAGCAGCGACCAGGTCAACACCAGCGCCCGGGAATTGTCGGAGCTTTCAGAACAGCTTCGCAGCCTGGTCGGTCAATTCAAGTACTGATCGTTCGGGGTGACGTATATTTAAAGGGCCTGTGCCGAGCACAGGCCCGTTTGTTTTCAGATGTCGCCGATTTTTTTTCGGATGTCGTCTACCTTGGCTCTGGGAATCAGAAAGGAAAAGGCGCTTTCCGAGCTGACGGCAGGAAAGGACGATGTCTCATCCGCCGGGGGAAAAACGGACAGGGTGTAAAGCCTGTCGGCGCTGACGGTGATTTCGATGACGGGGCCTGCCCATGCGTCTTTGGCTTTTTCCGGGACATAGCTTTCACACGTCACCCGGCTGATCAGGGAGATCAGGGCCGTGACCTTGTCGGTGTCCTTCTCGCTGCCCGACGCGTCGACCCAGGTCTCGGCGGGCGGGGGCGACGGGGCGTTTTCTTCGGTGTTGTCTTCGGAGGTCACATCGACCGGAACCGTGTCGCGTTTGCGCTCCAGGGCCAGGCTGATGTCGCCGTCCTTGACGGTCAGGCCGTTGACCGTTGTACTGTCGAAGGCCAGGACCTTTTTGTCGAGCAGGGCGTTTTCGGTTTTGTCGAAGACGGTTTTGATGTTTTCGGCGGCATGGTAGACCCGGTGATCTCCGTCGATTTTGACAAAGGTGTGGTTGAAAGACCCGGCCACCTTGCCCACATCGAAGGTCCGCACGGCCTTGCCGTCGGCGAACGCCGTCACACGGATACGGTGGGCCTCATCCAGATCGTAGCGGGTATAGCTTTTGGACTCGGACACCAGGGCCGTGAGGGTCAGATCCCTGACCGCCGTGACCATGGCGCCGGCCAGGGTCGCCATGGCCGGGAGTTTCGACGGGCCCACCACCCAGTCGTTTCCGTTTTTTTCAAGGACAAGGGTTGCCTCGCCCCGGTTGAGCTCTATCCGGGTGACGGTCCGGCCGGAAAGATCGTCAAGCACGGGCAGGGTGTAATGGGTGCTGTCCGACCGGTGCAGGATAAGGTAGGCGGACAGGGCCGCGATAATAAGTGCAAGGATGATGTATTCTTTTTTCATCGGAAAACCTCTCTATTTCTGAAAAATCATTTGAATCCGTTTTTTTCTCAGCTTACGCGTCCACCAGACCAGAAGGCCGAAGACCGCCACCAGAATGGGAAGTCCCGCGATATTGAACGCCTTGATCACCGTTTTGGTCATGGCCTCGGTGGGGTCAAGGGGGTTGAAGCTCTGCTTCTTGCTTCGCATGGCGGCGATGCCTTCCTTGCCGTTGACGGCATCGATGGCGTTCATGATAAAGGTGGCGTTGGGGCTTTGCCCTTCGGGGTCCAGCATGGTGTCTTTGAGCATTTCAGCCGATGACACCAGAAGAATCCTTGCGGGTTTGCTTTTGGCCAGAAATCCGCCCGTTGCCTCGAAGCCGGACAGATCCGGCTTGCTCTCGTCGGCCTTGGGTTCATCGTCCTTTTCGTTGGTTGACTCTTCGACGGGTTTTTCAGGAATGGGCTTGCCGTCGAAGTAGCTGGGGAAAACGCCTTCCAGCAGGTAGGCCAGGGTGTAGGATTGTTTGTCATCATCGTTTTTGGGAGGCTGGATAAACATGGGGTTCAGATTGATGTTGTTTTCCATGATCCAGGATTTGCCGGAGGATGAAAACAAGGCGGTGGCCCTGATATCATGGGCCTTGATCCGATCGTCCACCAGTGAAAGCGGGGCGGACCGCATGGTGATCAGGCCCTTGATGTTTTTCATGAAATCAAGATCCTTGCTGATGTTCTCGTTTTCAATCAGGGGGGCGAAATAGATGTTTTGTTGGCCCCCTCCGAAACGCTGGGGCATGTTCTGCTTGAAGCAGTTTTCATCAAGAACATAGGCGTTTTCCATGGTGACGCCGTAATGCGTCAGCAGTTTTTCAAGACCGGTCACGACGGGCCGGAACGAGGGACCCTGGGCAAAGCCGAACTGGCGGCCCGGCTGTTCGGTCTCCTGGAAGGCGTCTATGAACAGGATAAGGCTTTTCCCGGCCATCAGGGCCTGATCGATCTGATACAGATCGTAATCGGTAAACGCTTCGACGGGATTGGCAATGATCAGGCTTTCGATATCGCCGGGGATGCCGCCCTCGGTCAGGTCAACGTCCTTCAGCGAATAGTTCTGGGCGATCAGGGTGTTGAAGCTGTTCATATCCGACTGGCCCTGGTTCATCATGCCGCCCTGGCCCATGCGGCTTAAGGTGCCGTGGTCGGCCAGATACCCGACTTTTTGGTTGATGTCGATCAGCGATTCGATCCCGCCGTTGATCAGTTCTTCAAGCTCGTCCATGTTGACCAGTTCATACTGATCCCCGAAAATGGGAATCCGGATCACGTGCAAAAGGGGAATGTCCACGGACCGATCCTTGTATTTGATCACCAGGCCGATGCCGCCTTCTCCGGCGGGGATTTTGTCGCCGATGGCGTTCCATTTGAGGGCCATGACGTTGTGACGTTTGACCATCTCATGGAGCGTGTTGTCCGCAGAGGGGTCCAGGTGTTTGTAAACCAGGCGGCCGTAAGTCTTCAGGTTGATTTTTTCCACCGTGGATTCCACCTGCCGGGGAATCGAGGGCAGATCGGAGAGCTTCATGTAGGGCGCCACATCCGTGAGGGACGAGGACATGTAAAGCTCCACCCGGATTTTCTCAGAGAGTCCCAGAAGGGCGCTGATCTTGTTGTTGAGCTTTTTCATGTGCATGGTCAGGGTGTATTCGAGCGTTTCCACATCGGTGAGGGCCGGGATTTTCTCGATCAGATCCCCGTGGATCAGCACCAGCCCCATGTAGGCATTTTTATACTTGAGTTCGTCCTGTTCGATCATGCGGATCTGCACCGGGTTGATCCCGTAGCTTTCGGCCAGTTCCCGATTTTTGCGGGAGGCTTCGTTTTCTTCACCGGCCGACGAAATGTCCTTGAAACTGTAATTGAAATACCGGTTTCCGTTGATCTCGTATTCCTTGAGAAGATCCTGGAGGTACCGCTTGGTGTTGTTGTAGGGGGCCGGCAGGTCTTCGCTGAAGAACACGGTGATCGTCATGGGTTCGGTCAGGGTTCCGACCACGTCCCGGCTGATGTCCGACAGGGAATAGATCTTGTTTTCCGTCAGGTCCACCCGGAAAAACAGGGAGAAGCCCACCAGGTTGATCAACACGACAATCACCAGGTAGATGAGACTTTTCATGAATTTTTCGGATTTGGTTTTTATCGCCATGATGTACTCCTTATTCCTTCTCAGTCATCGAAAGGGCCGCACCGTAGAGGCAGATGAATATCACGCCGGCAAAGTACAGCATATCCCTGGAATCCAGGATGCCCTTGGATATATTCTGAAAATGGTAGTCCGCCCCGATGTAGCCCACGACCTTGACCACGGACTCCGGGAAAAAGAACAGCATCTTGTCCACCAGGGTCAGGGAAAAACAGATGAGCACGCCGATGATAAAGGCGATGATCTGGTTTCGGGTGAGGGACGAGGCCAGAAGACCCACGGCCGTATAGGCCGATCCCAGAAGAAGGGCGCCCAGGTAGCCGCCGATGACGGTTCCCCAGTCCAGGCTTCCCACGAAAGAGATGAACAGCGGATAGGACAGGGTCGGTACAAGCATGGCGGCCACAAAGGCCGATCCGGCCAGGAACTTGCCCAGAATGATATCCGATGCGGACACCGGCAGGGTGATCAGGATCTCATAGGATCCGATCGAGAGTTCTTCGGAAAACAGCCGCATGGTCACCGCCGGGATCACAAAGGCGAAGGTGAAGGGCAGAAGGCCGAAAAAACTCCGCAGGGTGGCCTGGTCGTTGAGAAAGAAGGTCGTGAAGAAAAACCACCCCGTCACCAGAAGGAAAATCGAAATCACGATATAGGCGATGGGGGAGGCGAAATAATCTTTGAATTCTTTTTTGAATATGTGTTTCACCTGTTGCATGTCAGCTCTCCATGGTCAGATTGCGGAAAATGTTTTCAAGGGAACGGGTCTCCTGATAGAAGGCCGTGATGATCCAGTTGTGCTTCTTGATTTTCAGGTACACGGCTTCACGAACGTCGGTGTTGTCTTTGGACGTGACGGTGATGTTCAGGATGTTCTCGTCGTCCGACGGGAGTTTTTTTACCTCGGATACGGCGGGAATGCTTTTGAGTTCCGCATCCACCGCGGCGAAGATCGCGTCTTTCAATGAAATCGAAAGAATCGAGCCGCCTTCCTCCGAGCGCTTGATGCTTTCGGTGGACCCGTCGGCCACGATTTTCCCTTTGTTGATGATGATGATCCGGTCACAGGTGGCCTCGGCTTCCGACAGGATATGGGTGGACAGGATGATGGTTTTTTCCCGCCCGATCTCCCGGATGATCTTACGGATTTCAACGATCTGGTTGGGATCGAGGCCCGAGGTGGGCTCGTCGAGGATGAGAATTTCCGGGTCGCTCATCATGGCATGGGCGATGCCCACCCGCTGTTTGAGGCCCTTGGACAATTCACCGATGGTTTTGTGCATGATGGCGTCAAGCCCGCACAGGTCCGAGAGCTTGCGGATCCGGGCGAGCCTGGCCTCCGGCACGAAGCCCCAGATATCCGCCACGTAGGACAGGTAGTCAAAGACGATCATGTCATGGTAAAGGGGGGCGGATTCCGGCAGATAACCGATACTTCGCTTGACGTCCAAAGGGTTTTCCGTGACTGAAAATCCATTGATTCTGATGGTCCCGGCGCTGGGCAGAAAATAACCGGTCAACATCCGAAGAGTCGTGGTTTTTCCTGCGCCGTTGGGTCCAAGGAGACCGATGATTTCGCCCTTGCGGATGTCCATGCTGATCTTGTCCACCGCGCAGAAATCATCATAATACTTGGTTAATCCTTCAACGTGGATCATGTTTCAACTCCTTTTGACTGATTGGACATGAAAAAAACTCTTTGAAAACGGCAGTGGTCAGAGTGGTTTACTTTTTTTAAAAGCAGGTATTTTTTACACTTTGGGATAAAAAATTCAAGAAAAAAAAGGTCAGGGGGCGGTCACATCGGCATCCGCGGGCCTCGGGCAGTTTTTGGCCAGCAGCCGTTCGGAAGAAGCCTGAAATTTGTCCATGGACAGTTTTTTGAGATTCCTCAGGCTGGTTGCGGGGATGACATGGGATA
The DNA here is from genome assembly GCF_054657895.1 of Desulfatiferula olefinivorans. NCBI lineage: Bacteria > Pseudomonadati > Thermodesulfobacteriota > Desulfobacteria > Desulfobacterales > Desulfobacteraceae > Desulfatiferula > Desulfatiferula olefinivorans. The sequence continues at coordinate 53,732 of NZ_BAAHXV010000005.1, forward strand.
CCAGACGGTTCAGAAGCCCGGGAACGGGGCCGCTGACCAGGGTCCGGCTGAGAAAGGTCACCCGGGTCGAATCCGGGGAGACGGATTCGAGAATCCAGGTATGGCTGGAATCGGTAATGCGCAGATGGTCTTTTTTTACGGGCACCAGGGGTTCCTTGATCGCATCCCCCTGAATGATGATTCTGCCTTCGGCCCAGTTGGTCCGGGTGGTGCAGTGAACGACGACATCGCGGTTGGACAGGGGCCAGGGCACATCGAAGTCGTAATACTGGAAAGACTGGTGATTGTCTGACGACCGCACGAGTTCTCTTGCGCTGGCGCAGTAGGTGACCCAGGTGTTGTGTTCGGAAACGTTGGTCAGAACGGCAAAGAGAAGCTCGATGGGGCAGTCGATGATTCCGACGCCTTTATACGCGGTGAGTTCACTGCCTTCGATCCGGCGGGTGAAACTGACGAAACCGTCGCAGCGGTCCGTTTCTTTCCAGTCCGGGTCCGAAAGTCCCGGCTCGAAACCGGGCACTGACGCATCGACAGGCTCTTTTGCCCCAATCATCGACGGCAGCATGCAGCAGATGATCAGTCCCAGAAAAAAGATTTTAAAAACGTTTGATGCCATGGCCCTATCGTGCCCAAACGGTCTTTTTTGATAAAAAACCTTAATCGTCTTAGTGAACAATGATAACCAACCCTTAATGGTTTAAGCCTTATCACAGAACAATGAAAATTTCCACGGCTTTTTCATGGGGTTGCGCAGAAGCTCGAAATGATGAAGCAATGTTGTAATTATTATTTAATCCGGTGTGTTAAATATTTTTTGCTCATGTGGTAAATGAGCGATCGCCGGCGGAAAATCCTCGGATTTCCAATCAGGCCTTGCCGTAATACCGTTTGATGGGGGATACGGGCGGGCGCCCATCGGGATTGTCGGCTTTTTGCAGCAGCGCGTTGAGGCGCCGGGCCATCTGCACCGGATCAATGCGTTTTTCAGGGGGCTCTGCGACCACATAGGAGGTGACCCCGTTTTTTTCAGGGGGCTCGGTCCAGGGATCCGGCGTATCGAGCTCCCTTGTGAGATCCTTCAGCCATTCGGAAAAACGGGCTTTCTGGAGGGTCCAGGTCACGGGAACCTCCGAGCCGATGCAGGCCTCCCGGCCCGGTGAAAAAAACGCCCAGTGAACCTGGCCCTTCATGTCGAAGGCGTAAAAAAAGTCGGTTCCGGTCAACACCAGCCTGGAAACCATCGGATAAGGCGGGATGCCGCTGGGGCTGTCGACCCAGGAGAACCCGCCGGGATCAAGGCCCTGATCCGTGATGAGGGTGCGGATCTCCTGTTTTTGAGTGTTGAGCAAGGTCTTTCGGGTCATGGCCTGTGATTCTCCCGTATCATTTCCCTGCGTTATGACAAAAAGATCGGACGCCGTCAAGGCTGGATCAGTCAGGGCAGACGCTTGCCCTAGGGCAGCTCCTCCCAGGAAAAAATGCCGCGTTTCATGAGGATCGATGCGGTTTTGGCGGTTTTGACGGTTTCCTGATGAAAAACGTTCATCAGGATCATGTCGAGGCCGGCGGCGCAGAGCATGGCGGCATAGGTCGTTTCCATCAGACGTTTTTTTGCCCTGTCCCGAATGCCGGTCGTCAGATTGGACAGGCCGATGACGGTTTTGACCGGAAAGCCCAGAAGCTCGGGCAGGGTGCGGATCACGTCCAGGATCTCCACGGCCTGGCCGGCGCCGTCGGCCCACATCAGCGGAACCAGCACCGGATCGATGATCAGGTGCTCGGGCGGCAGACCCCGGGCCTGACAATGCTCGAACAGGCTAAGGGCGATGGCCAGGCGTTCCTGGGCATTGGCGGGGACGCTGCTGTCCGGATTCAGAAGGTAGCCGACGATGGGAACGCCATGGCGAACGGCCAGAGGCAGGATCGTTTCCAGTTTCCGGGGCTCCAGGGAAAAACCATTGATAAGCACGGGATTTTTGCACGCCGATAAACCGGCTTCCATGGCCCTGGGGTTGGCGGTATCGAGCATCAGGGGCAGGGCGGTGGCCTGCTCTACGCTTTTAACCATGAAGCGCATGCCCTCTTCGGGGTTTCGGGTGAGTGGGCCGGTGTTGATGTCGATCATGCAGGCCCCCTTCTGTTCACAGGCGATGACGTCGTCGATGATCGCCTTACCCTTGAATCGTAGGAGGGCTTCCGCAATGGCGGGCCGCGTGATCTGGATATTGTCTGCAATGCACAGCATGGATGATACCTCTTCCCCGATACGGATTGGAAAATTCAGGATTTTTTCCCGATTTTGATCAGTTTTCCCTGTTGATTCAACGGGTTTCCCCGCTGTTGCCCAGAGCGTCTCTGGGGTGTCTGGGGGTATAAAAAATCTTTTATATCAATAGGTTATGAAATGACCCTGGGTCACTTTCGCAAATAAAACCCTGTTTTTCCAGATATTTGGGGGGATTCCCCATGAAAATGAGGGTTTCGTTCTATGGACAATCGATCTTTAAGTTTCATATATAGGTCCTAACATCAGACTACAGTGATGATACCGTCGTCCCCGCAAGGGGGGGGGAACAAGAGGGGCCGGGGCTGCATGAACGGGCTCTGGGCGTTGTGAACAACCATCATTCCACGGAGGTCTTCTATGCCTATTCCTGCGCCGATGAAAAAAAACGACAATGTATGGTTCAGACAGTCCGAACAATCCCATGGCACCCACGTCGACAGCGTGCGCGGTCTATACCGCGACCTGTCCATGGACCAGAGAGACATGCCCCGTGAAAAGGTCGATGACGGCGTCTACGCAGTGATCGACTCCTATGCACCCCAGATCTGCACGATCACCAACATGTCCGAAGCGGGCCTTTCCTATGTTTACTTCAAGGGCGACGAACCGGCTTTTGAATCCCTGACCATGGATGTCCTGGCCACCGGGTTCGGCTTCTGTCTCGAGCGGATTCCGTTCAAGAAAGTGGCGGATTATCCGGCGGAAACAACCGGATCAGGCGGTCGCCTTGAAAAACGTGTGGCCTGCATCGAATTTGTCGATCTGAGCGATTCCCAGGTCGAACAGGTCCGGGCCTTTATCGACAACCACGTGAAGCGAACGGTCAATTGATCATGACACACACGATTGACGGGTGAAGCGGCGGCCACAGCCGCTGCTTCACGCCGCAATTCACCCTCCGATTTTACCCGCCATCCAGTACATCAGCATGCCTCCGATGATCGTTGCCGAAAGGGAACGGGTCGCGGCCGCCAGAACAACGGTCGGTATGGCCACCAGAAGTTCGATTGACGCGAACGTGAAGCCCATGGGCGTCCGGGTGACCACCAACGACGGCAGGAGAATGGCGCTCAAAAGGGCCACGGGAATCAACTCCAGCCATCGCTTAAACCCTTCGGGCAGCGATTTCCCGGTAAGAAAAAACACGGGAAAAAAGCGCGGTGCAAAGGTGACCAGCCCCATACCCAGAACCAGAAAAAGATAGCGGTCTTCAGGCATCAGATTCGTTTTTCCTTTCAATGACGCTGCGGATCAGCAGGCCGACGGTGGCCGCCGTCACCGCTCCGATGATAATATACCCGTTTCCCGGGATGAAACGCGCCGAAAGGGCTGCGACCAGACCGGACACGGCGGCGGTCACCCCGTGCAGGGGTGTTTTCAGTTGAAGGACCAGAAGGATGATGAACATGGCCGTCATGGCGTAGTTCATGCCCAAGGCGTTTTCCTCGATGAACCGTCCGGTCACCGCACCGGCGACGGTGCCGGCCACCCAGGAACCGTAAGCCGTGTAGCTGAGAACCATGGCCCGGCGGACCGTCCACGATCCTTGAATGAATTTTTCCGAATTGATCACGAAGGTTTCATCGGTGATGGTGTGTGCAAAGGCCGTGAGGGTTGTTTTTCGGGTTTTATCGAGAAAGAGGGACAGTGACGAACTCATCAAAAGGTGCCTGAGGTTGACCACAAAGGCGGTCATGATGATCGACAGAGGCGAGGCGCCGGTTATGATCATGGAAACGGCGATGAACTGGGCGCTTCCGGCAAAGACAAACAGGGACATGATTCCCATGTCAACGGGGGTAAGACCGGCTTTCTGGCCCAGAACCCCCAGGGTCATTCCCAGGGGGATGTAGCCCAGGCAGATGGGCCAGGCCCCCGACATCCCTGCGATCACGTCGCTTTTGAAGGCCTCGGTCTCTGATTTTTCCGGAACGGTGCGGCGGTTCATGATGGTCAGATTCCCAGATACGCCGTTTTGACCGCGTCGTTGTCAAGCAGGTCCCGGCCGCTGCCTGAGAGGGTGATGCGTCCGTTTTCCATCACGTAGGCCCGGTGGGCGATGGAAAGGGCCAGGTTGGCGTTTTGCTCGACCAGGAAAATGGTTGTGTTGTGTTCCCGGTTGAGTTTTTCGATGATATCGAAAATCTGTCGGATGATAAGGGGTGCCAGACCCAGGGACGGTTCGTCGAGCAGCAGCAGGCGGGGCCGGGCCATCAGGGCTCTGGAAATGGCAAGCATCTGCTGTTCGCCGCCGCTCAGGGTGCCCCCGGCCTGGTGCTTCCGTTTTGCAAGAATGGGAAAAAGCTCGAACACCCGGGACAGGTCTTTTCGGATGCCGGCCTTGTCCTTGCGGAGATAAGCCCCCATATCCAGATTCTCGAGGACGGTCAGATAGGGAAAAATCCGTCGTCCTTCGGGGACATGGCAGACTCCGAGCCGGACGATACGTTCAGGGTCCACGGCTTCGATGGCATTGTTATCAAACACAATCCGTCCGGATCGGGCCGGAGTCAATCCGGAGACGGTCATCAGGGTGGTCGTTTTACCGGCCCCGTTTGCACCGATCAGGCTGATGATTTCTCCTTCGCGGATGGTCAGGGAAACATCCTTCAGCGCGCGGATACGGCCGTAAAACGTGTTGACGCCGTTAAGCTCAAGCATGGCTGTCCTCCCCGAGATAGGCCTTGATCACCACCGGGTCGCTCCGGATGTCTTCGGGGCGGCCCTGGGCGATTTTTCGGCCGTAGTCCATGACGAAAATGCGTTCCGAAAGGGTCATGACCAGCTTCATGTCATGCTCGATCAAAAGAATGGCCACCTGCTTTTCTTCGCGGAGCAGGTGAATCAGCTGAACAAGCTCCCGGGTCTCCTGGGGGTTCAGGCCCGCAGCCGGTTCGTCGAGCAGCAGAAGAAAGGGGTCGGTGGCCATGGCTCGGGCGATCTCAAGCCGCCTCTGATCACCGTAGGACAGATTCCGTGCAAATTCATTGACCTGCTTTTCAAGGCCGATCATGCTGAGCAGTCTGAAACTGTCCTCGACGATCTGTTTTTCCTCGGCCCGGGTGGTCGACGGCCGGAAAAGCGCCCCGAAGATGGCCGAACGGGTTCGGCAGTGGCGGCCGATCATGATATTTTCAAGAACGGTCATGTTGGGAAACAGGCGGATATTCTGGAACGTTCGGGCCATACCGATCCGTGTGACCTCATGGGGTTTGAATCCGTTGACTCGAACGGGCTTCCCCGTTGGGGGCGCAAGACGGATATCCCCGCCGGTGGGGGTGTAGATGCCGGTGATGCAGTTGAAAAACGTGGTTTTTCCCGCACCGTTGGGGCCGATGAGCGCGGCGATTTCTCCCTGACGGATGTCCAGATCCAGATGGTTCAGAGCCCTGACCCCTCCGAAATCCATGGTCAGGTTTTTGACGTCCAGAATCGTCGCCATGATTTATTCCGCCTCCGGGTTCCGGGGGGTGAACCGATATCGGGTCCGGCTGTGGCTGATCAGTCCCTGGGGTCTGAAGACCATCATGATTACCATGGATGCGCCGAAGGCCAGCATTCGGTAATCCCCCAGGGTTCGAAAATATTCGGGCAGCAGGATCAGAAAAAACGCGCCCAGGATTACGCCGGGGATCGAACCCATGCCGCCGAGCACCACGATGGATAAAATGATGGCCGACTCCATGAAGGTGAAGCTGGCCGGATTGATGAACGTTGTCTTGGCAGCAAAAAGAACCCCTGCCATGCCTGCCCAGGTGGCTCCCAAGGCAAAGGCGGTGAGCTTGGTTTTCATCTTGTTGATCCCCATGGCCTGGCAGGCGATTTCATCTTCGCGCAGCGCCATCCATGCCCGGCCGATGCGGGAATGCTTGAGCCGTCCCACAAAGAAAATCGTCAAAAGAACCAGTGCAAGCACAAGATAATACATATATTTGATGGCGTGGGGCACGGATTTTTCCAGGAGTTCAACGCCGAAAAATCCGGGTCGGGATATGTTGGCAATGCCGCTGGGGCCGAAAAAAACCGCGTCCCAGTTTTCAAGGACCAGCCGGATGATTTCCCCGAAACCCAGGGTGACGATGGCCAGGTAATCCCCCCTGAGCCGGAGAACGGGAAACCCCAGGAGAATGCCGAAGAGGGCGGCCAGGACGGCGCCGATGGGCAGGACGATCCAGAAACCCAGTCCGAAATGATGATTGAGCAGGGCGTAACAGTAGGCACCCACCGCGTAGAAGGCCACGTAGCCCAGATCGAGAAGTCCGGCTAGTCCCACGACGATGTTCAGCCCCAGGCCGAGTACCACATACATCAGCGCCGTGGTGAACACGTTGGTCTGGTAGGATGAAAAGATGAAGGGGAAAACCAGGGCGACGGCGATCAAAAGGCCTAGGGCCGGCCGGGCAACCCACGGATGGGACGAAAGACGACGCAGACGTGATTCGGCGGCCTCGTCCCCGGTCGCGGTCCTCCGGCTTTGCTTGCGCTCCATCAGGGCGCGATAGACAAAGGAAAGAACAAAGGCACAGGTCCCCACCAGGGCCATGTTCCGCCATCTTAAGGACACCGTTCTCGACAGGGGATTGATGGACACCACCATGATCGGAAAGGTGAGGAACATGAACCAGACGGAGACCAAAAGGGATCTCAGGATGTGTTTCACGGGCTGCATCATGGTTAGACTTTCTGTGTGGTGTTGCGCCCGAGGATTCCCGATGGTTTGAAGATCAGGATCAGAACCAGAAGGGTGAAGGCGAACACGTCTTCGTAATCACTGGAAATGTAGCCGGTTCCGAAGCTTTCCGTCCATCCGAGAACCAGCCCGCCCAGGACCGCGCCCGGGATACTTCCGATGCCGCCGAGCACCGCGGCGGTAAACGCTTTGATGCCGGCGATGAAACCGATGTAAAAATTGATCTGACCCATCTGGGAGCCGATCAGGACTCCGCCCACGGCGGCCAGGGCCGATCCGATGATGAAGGTCAGAGAGATCACCTGATTGACGTTAATGCCAAGAAGCAGGGCCATGCTTTTATCCTGGGCGGTGGCCCGCATGGCTTTGCCCATCTTCGTGAATTTGATCACAAGGGTCAGGAGTATCATGATCACGGCGGTGGTGACGATGATGGTGAACTCCGATGAACCCAGGATATGGGATACGGGTTCGAGGAAGGCGAATTCGGGGATCAGTTTCGGAAAGGGCACAAAATTCGAGGTCTGGGCCAGCAGCACGTAATTCTGGAGAAAGATGGACATGCCGATGGCGCTGATCAGGGGAGACAGTCGGGGGGCGTTTCGAAGGGGTTTGTAGGCGATTTTTTCGATCGTGTATCCGTAGGCCGCCGCATAGATCACCGCACCGCCCGCCGCCAGGAGAAGAATCACGGCCCCCTGTTCCACCCCCATGATGTTCAGCACCGTGGCGATGATCAGGGCCGTAAAGGCCCCGATCATATAGATTTCACCATGGGCGAAATTGATCAGTTCAATGATGCCGTAAACCATGGTGTATCCCAGGGCGATCAGGGCGTAAATGCTGCCCTTGGTCAATCCCCCGAGGAACAGCTCCAGAAAGTATTGAAGCTCGATTCTGAACTGATCCATCGTCGGCCGGCCCGTCTATTGGAGCTGGGTGAAAACGCCGTTTTTCACCTGAAACATGGTGAAACCGGCTCCGATGGCGTCACCGTACTGATCGAAACTGATTCTTCCGATGGGGGTGTCCACAAATTCCGTGGTCAGGGCTTTGGTCACGGCGGCGAAATCGGTGCTGCCCGCTTTTTCGATGGCGTTGGTGAGTGCCAGGGCGGCGGCATAGGCGTTGAAATAAAAGGCGCCGGGTTCTTCACCGAACCGGGCCTTGTGTTCGTCAACGGCTTTGATGTAAAGGGGGTTTTGTGAGGTATCCAGCGGTCCGCTCACATAGACGCCTTCGGCGTATTCACCTGCCGTGTTGATGAAACTGTCGTCCTTCAAACCGTCGGAGCCGATCATCAGCGTATCCATTTTTTTAACGCGCATCTGTTTGACGATCCGTGAGGCTTCGGGGTGATAACCTCCCCAGACCACCAGGTCGGCTCCGGCGTATTTCACCTTCTGGACAATGGCGGAATAGTCCACCGCACCCGGGGTGACGCCTTCAAAAAGAACGATCTCGACCAGCCCGCTTGCTTCGAAGAACTGTTTGGCCAGTGTGGCCGACCCCTTGCCGTAGTCGCCTTTGTCGTGAAGAATGGCTACTTTCTTGACCTTGAGCCGGGTCAGGGCGAAGTCCACCTGAAGTTTGGCCTGGGCGGCGTCATGGGAAATGGTTCTGAAAAAATTGGGATATTCACTGGAGAGGGTCAGGTCCGTGTTGGTGGCCGACGGAGACACGCAGACCAGGTCGGCGTCTCTGTAAATGTTGAGGGCGGCTTTGGTGGCCCCGCTGCAGATATGGCCGATGACGGCCGCCACGTGGTTGGTGACCAGTTTGGTGGCGCTGTTGGTGGCCACCTCGGGTTTGCACACATCGTCTTCAACCACCAGTTCGACGGGTCTTCCGAGAAGACCTCCCCGTGCGTTGACGGCATCGGTGACCAGGGTCACCGCGTTGACCGTGGGCAGGCCGTAGCTGGCCAGCTCGCCGCTGTGTGCACCCGCCACACCAATGCGGATCGGTTCTCCGGACGGTTTTTCAGCTGACGGAACGGCCGGAGCGTCGGTCGGCGATTCGCCCGGAGTTTTCGGAGGCGCGGTCGGCGTTACGTCGGCGCCGTCGGCAGGAGCAGCTGGGGCGGCTGTATCGGGTGTGACCCCTTCGGTGGATTCAAAAACGGTTTCGGGTTCTTTCTGATCGTTCGGGGTGCATGCAACGAGGCCAAGACAGATAAAAGACATGGCACATAAGAAAATAAGGGGCTTGCAATATGGTTTCATACCGTTCCTTTCGTTGCCGGATCGTGGGTGTGAAGATGATGGACAGGCGTTGACGGCCCTTTCTGGGTAAACATCAATCACATAATAAAAACCCGGGCCAAAGTCAAACGAATTTTAAGGTTGAAACCCCGGATGGATTTTGGATAACATGTTGTTATAAAAGTATTTATTTTGTTGTTTATACGGGGAAAAGTCCATTTCATTTTTAAATGAAACATGGTAATGTGAAGTCAACCATTCGGACCTGAAAAGGAGGCTACCATGTACGTGGGCAGGATCATGCATCGGAATCTGATTACCATCACCCCTGACGCGTCGCTGAACGACGCCATCGACATCACGCAGACGCACAACATCCAGCACCTGATCGTTCTGGATGCCGCCGGCAAACTGGCGGGCATCGTCTCCAGCCATGACATCAAGCGAACCCTGGCTTCTCCGGCGACCACCCTCAGCACCCATGAGCTTAATTATCTCCTGGACAAGGTGACCGTGGGGTCGTTCATGACCCGGAAGGTGCTCACCGTTCCCCCGGACACGACGGTGGAGCGGGCGGCCTACATCATGCAAACCAACAAGATCAGGGCACTTCCCGTGATGAAGGACGATCGGCTTGTGGGGATCGTGACCACGACGGACGTGATGGGTGTACTGCTCGATGCCCTCGGCATGAGCGAGGATACCCAGCGACTGATCGTTCTGGTCAAAGACCGCATCGGCACCATCGCCGAGGTTACGTCGGTTCTCAGGGACAATGCCGTCAACATTCAGAGTCTGGTCACCTGGCCTGAAAAGGAAGGGGATCACATGATCCAGCTGGTGCTGCGGGTCAGGGCCGATGACGGCGACAAGGCGGTGGAGAGCCTGGGCCGGGCCGGCATCAAGGTCCTGACCGGTTATGTCGAAGATTATACACCTTATTATAATTGACAATCGACTCTCGTGCGGCTCCCCTTGTTTTAACGCTTATGCTTCCGGAGGTGACTTATGATCAACGAAACCATGGACAAGATCGAAACGAAAATCAGAGCGTCCGTTCATATCACCGACGCCAATAAGCAGGAATACCTTGCCATGCTCGGTGAATTGCGACGGGAGGTGGAAACCCTGTCGTCGACCGAGCTGGATCAGGCTGAAACCATCAGCGGGTTCGCCCGGATGTCGGCCCACGAGGCCACGCGCCGGGAAACCAACCGGGACCTTCTGGATCTGTCCATCGAAGGCCTGAAACGATCCGTGGACGGTTTTGAAGCGTCAAACCCGAAACTGGTGTCCGTCGTCAACTCGTTCTGCTCTCTTCTGGCGAATATCGGTATCTGACGGGTCGTGAAGGACTTTTCTTTCGGCATGAAACTCGATTCCATCATCAATCGGTACATCTTCAGGTCCATGATCCCGCCGTTTCTGATCAACCTGGGGTTTCTCTCCTTTATTTTTCTTCTGGCCCAGATCCTCGAAATCACCAATCTGGTCGTGAATTACAACGTCAGTCTGACCTCGCTTTTTCTCCTGGTCGTCTATTCCATGCCGGAGTTTCTCAAATTCACCATTCCCATGTCGGTGATGATGGGCGTGCTTCTGACTTTTCTCAAAATGGCCAGCGACAAAGAGATTATTGCCGTTAAAGCCGGTGGATGCAGCATTTACCATCTGACGGCACCGGTCATTCTGTTTTGTTTCCTGGGGTTTTCCATGGCCTTCTTCATGAGTGTCTACGGGTTTGCCTGGGGCAAGTTTGAGTACAACCGGCTGGTGCACGCCGTGATGGCCAAGGGGGCGGACGCCGCTATCAAGGAACGGGTATTCAATGACACCGTCCCCGGGGTTGTCTTTTATGTGAATCAGGTGGACGTGAAAAACAAGCAGATGAACGAGGTGTTTATCGAAGACTCACGCAACGAGAAAAACAAAAGCACCGTGGTCGCTCCCCGGGCCAGGCGTTACACCAACCCGGACAATCCGGACTCCTTCACCCTGCGACTGTATGACGGCATGATTGTGAAGGTCGATCCCGATGAGTTGTCGGTGAACACCATCCGTTTCGATACCTATGATGTCACCATCCCCATTGAAAAAACCGCGTCTCCCGCCCCGGGCGACAAAAAGGCCCAGGATGAAATGACGGTGGCCGAGCTTAAGGCCTATATCCGCGCAGACGACCTTACCGAAGAAAAACGCAACGCCGCCGTGATGGAACTGCATGAAAAATTTTCCATTCCTTTTGCCTGCTTTACCCTGGGGCTTCTGGCCATGCCCATGGGACTGAAATCGGCTTTTTCACGGAAATCGTCGGGTCTCGGTCTGGGCCTGGTCTGCTTTCTTGGGTATTACGCCCTGATGGGCTTCGGCTGGTCCGGCGGCAAGAGCGGCCTTTTCCCTCCGGTATTCGGCATGTGGATGCCCAACATCATCATGGGAGGTTTCGGCCTTTACATGCTTCTTCGCACGGCAAAGGAAAAACCCATCGGCCTGGAGTTTATCGCCAACTACTACCGCGCGTTCCGCACGTCCAAATAAACGGTCCTTATGATCAGTCGATCGTGACGGGAACGGTGTCTTTGACATTGGTCGCGGCATCGATGTACCCGATGGCGCCTTTGGTGGCGGATACGTATTCCACCAGTTTTTTGGATGCGGCAAACCGTTTGGGTGACTGGCCGGCGGTGGTGAACACTTTTGCTTCAAGGGTTCCCGCATACTGTTTGGGGCTTTTGTTGAGATAGGCGCTAAGAAAATCCCTGTGGGCGTCGCCTTCGGTCAAGGTGGCGAAAACGATTTTGGTTCCGTCGCTCCAGTGGAGTTTTTTTCCAAGAAAGATATCCTTGATGTCTTTGGAGGAGAGGGCCTTGTCCGGAACGGATGGATTGGCGATGACCAGAACATCGGCATGGGCAAGGGTTGCGGCAAGCAGAAAAAAAAGTGCAAGCAATGCGTGTTTCATAATACCTCCTGATTGGAATATGGCCGTGTTTCTCATTCAGAACACCGGGACGTCACCCTTGGAACGACGGGGTTGAACGTTAAGTGAACCTTCTTTTTTTCGTTGGATCACCCGACCGATGACCTTCGACAGGCTGGTGATCTTGACGGGTTTGGCGATGTAGTCATCCATGCCCGCATGGATATAACGATCCCGGTCTCCTTTCATGGCGTTGGCCGTCAACGCGATGATGGGGATCCGGTCTCCGCCGCGGTCCGCTTCCCGCCTGCGGATCACTTCCGTGGCATGGACGCCGTCCATCACCGGCATCTGACCGTCCATCAAAACCAGATCGAAACGTTGGCCCTGGTCGATAAGATCGACGGCTTTTTTCCCGTTATCGGCGATAGTCACCTGATGGCCCAGGCGTCCGAGCATTTTTTCGGTCACCTTTTGATTGATGATGTTGTCTTCAACCAGAAGAATGTTAAGCGGCTCGCAAATCGCCTCCGGATCCGGGTTCCGGTGCGTTCTGTCCGGTTCCGGATTATCGTTGCCCTTATCCGTCGAAAACACCGGGAAGATCACGGACGGCCTGATCGGTTTACGGACCCGAATGTCCATGAGCGATTCGTCGATCAGCCCGTCGATGCTATGATTTCTGACGGGCCGGGTCATAATGATGATCCGGCCCTCATAGGCCGCCTTTTCACGCAGGATATCCCTGAGGTTCAATGCCGCGGAGACACCGTCGGAATCATCGATAAAAACATGGGTGACGTCACGACCGGATTCGCGTTCGCGGACCAGGGTGTCGGCAATCGCCTCGGGTGTGTCCACGGTGAGAACGGAAAGGGAGGCGCTGTCGAGCATGCGGCTGAGAACCGACAGGATCGCCCTGCTGCGGTGAAAGACAAGGACACGGCCGTCGGGGGAGGGAGCTGACCTTGCCGCCTGTTTTTTCTTGTCTGCCGGTGCGGGCTTGAACAGGGCCCGGACATGAAAAACCGTTCCGGGCAGACGGTGCGATTCGGGGTTGGGGCTCTGGATCCAGATGCTGCCCTGCATCAGTTCGACCAGCCGTTTGGAAATGGCCAGTCCCAGTCCCGTACCGCCGAATTCACGGGTCGTGGAATGGGCGGCCTGGGAAAAGGGTTGAAACAGTTTACCCTGCTGGGCCTCGGGAATGCCGATACCGGAATCGGCGACGGAAAGATGGAGTCCGAAGACCGATTCATCGGTCGGTTCCGAGGCAAATTCGACCCGCACAACGATCTCTCCCTCGGGGGTGAACTTGATGGCGTTGCCCACCAGATTCATGATGACCTGTTTGAGCCTGACCGGATCGCCCAGGACCGTTTTCGGGACATCGTCGTCGATCAGGGCCGCCAGTTCGATGTTCTTTGCAAAGGCTTTGATTGCCAGGGTCCCCAGAACGTCGTCCACCACGGCTTCCGGACTGAAAGGAATGCTTTCAAGCTGGATCATGTCCGCTTCGATTTTGGAAAAATCCAGAATGTCGTTGAGCAGTTCAAGGAATATTTTCGACGCAGACCGTATGGCGTCCATGTATTCTTTTTGTTCGGGGTTGAGATCCGTTTCGGCCATCAGGTCGCTGAACCCCACCACGGCGTTCAACGGGGTTCGAATCTCGTGGCTCATGCTGGCCAGGAAGCTGCTCTTGCTGATGGTGGCGATTTCAGCGTCGACGGCCATTTTGTTGGCCTTGGATATGGCGGTTTCAAGGTCTTCCGTAAGCCGCTGGAGTTCGGCATTGGCGTGTTCCAGTTGTTTTTTCGCCTCGATCAGTTCCCGCTCGGATCGGGATTTCCCGACGATGGCTTGTAAGAGTGAAAGCTTATGATTCACAATGAAGCGGTTGAGCGGTTTGATCATGATGTCGATGGGGCCGGTCGGCGGGTCGGGCCAGCTCCATTGGGGGGCGGGGTTGCGATCCAGCAGGAAAACGATGGGGATGGGTTTGAACCGTTCGCTGCTTCGGATGGTTCGGGCCTGCAAGATTCCCTGGGACGAGCGACCGGTGATGTTGATCACAATGATGCTGATGTCGTACTCAAGCAGGATCTCAATGGCTTCAAGGCCGGATTGCGCATGGATCACCGTACGGCCCTCATCGGCCAGTATGTCCGTGATCCGTTCATCCGGCGTCGAGGGTTCTCCGATCAGGAGAATATGACAGGGTTCTTTTTCGGTCATGAATGTTCAGCTCTCGGGCCTTGAGATGCGTCGGTTTTCGGGTTTGGCATTCGGGACATGCACGGGAAGTCAAAAAATATGTTCATGATAATAGCATTCACCACGGGAAAATTCAAATGTTATCCGTGTATTCCGGCATGTCCCGATTCTCAGGTCAAACCCATCGGGCGGCGGCTGTTTCCGATGACGGGAACGCGCCGGTGCATGGTCCGTCGGCTGTCCCGGGCCAACATGGGATAATGGGGCCGGATTTCCTTGAGACGACGTATGCGTTCGGCGGTGGGCGGATGGGTCCTGAACAGCACCGATTCGGTCTCAGGCCGTTTCATGGGAAACCAGTAACCCAGAAATCCGGGTCGTCCGTATTCGATTTTGGCCAGGGCAGAAATCAGCGGTTCGGGGGAACCCATGATTTCTGCGGAACCTAAGTCGGCCTTGAATTCATGGACCCGGGACAGACCGAGCTGGACCAGGTAGGACAGGCTGGGCGCCATGATAAGTAACGCGATGGGCAGCCAGCTGACGGTTACCTGGCTGATCAGAACCATCGGCAGGGTAATTATTAAAAGGACCTGGCCGGCCATGGAAAGCAGATCGGTCACGCGGCTGATCAGCATGGCGAACCACATGGCCCTCATGTCGTTGTTGCGGATATGGCTTATTTCGTGGGCTGTGACCCCTGCGATTTCGACGGGTTCCAGCCGGTTCAAAAGACCTGCGGACAGGGCGACGGCCGATTTGTCGCTGTCCCCTACGGCAAAGGCCGCCGGGGTGGGGCTGGGGATCAGGTACAATTCCGGCAGGTTTTCAAGGCCGGCCCGGCTGCTCAGGGATCGAAGCATCTGATGCAGGCCCGGGGCGTCCAGGTAGGACAGGGACCGGGCCTTGAAAAAACGCATGGCCAGACGGGGAGCCATGGACGGCCCCACGGCATAGGCACCGGCGATCAGTGCAAGGACCAGGACGGCGATTACGGCGCCGGCCACAATATAGGCCAATAACCCGAGAAGTACGGCCATCAGAGCGATCATAAGCACGGTCTTCAGTTCGTGGGCGAGTCGTGATTGGGTTAACCGGGTTTGGTTCATCGTCATACCTCCGTGAGGGGGAAAGAATCTCTTTTAACAAAAACATAGGCATGCAAACGCGGAATTTCAAATGCCACGCCCTGGGAAAACGTCCGATCATCAAATTTAGGTGTTGTTTCTCGTCATTGAGACGCAGGTGGGAAAGGGACGTGAAAACGGTGCCTGTCCATGCCCCGGCGGGCATGGACAGGCAGGGGCAAAACGCGTCAGGGAAGAGGGGTCAGGCGGATGCCGAATTGTTTCATCTGATAAATGAGAAGGCCGTCCACGCACAGGTAGCCGTCGGCGATGATTTCCGGTGCCTCGCCGTCGGTCACCGAGGTGATCAGGGCCGTCACCTCCACCTTTTTGTTGCGGGGGATGACCTGGCCCCGGTACAGCCACTCGTTGTCGGAACCGGTGATGAATTCGAACCGGTGGGTCTCCGCAAGATCGCCGAATTTCTCGAGGGCCGCGAATTTGATCAACTGGATGAAGGATTCGATGCCCAGCGAGCCGGGGCAGACCGGGTCCTGATAAAAATGGGCCTTGAAAAACCATTCGTCGGGATCGACGTTTTTGTATCCGCGCACATAACCCAGGCCGAAGGGGCCGCCGTCTTCGATGTAGCAGTCGATTCCGTCGATCATCAAAAGGGCTTTGGAGGGCATGGCCGCCGCGGCGCAGGGTGTCTCGCCGGTGTCGTCGGGTGTGAGGGGCGCTTCGGCGGGAAAGGTAATCGAACGGGCGTTTTTCATTGCCTCGGCGTCGGGGGTGAACATGATCTTCTCAGGGTTCCGGATGCCTACCTGTTGCTCCATGGTTTCATTGGTGAAGAAACCGAAGTTGGTGGTCCCGTCGTAGATCAGTTCTCCGTTGTTGAGAATCTTTATGTCAAAGTCCTCGATGATCATACCCGCAGCTTCGGATACCTTGGTCAGGCGGGTCCGCATGGTCAGGGTGCCGGTTTTACGGGTCACTTCACGGAACAAGACGGCCTTGCCGCCCAGGTTGCGGAATTTCAGCTGTTTGTCGCTGTGCAGGGCCGAACCGGCATAGGCCGCCAGAAAGCCGCAGGGCTGGAGCGCGATTTCCAGAAGCACGCAAAAGGGCATGGCGTCAGACCGGTTGGCCCTGAAATACCACTCATTTTCAGGAACGGTGTAGGCTGCTTCGATCCAGCCTCCGGATTTCAGTTCCCAGGCCGGGTGGTCGATGGCGGTGACACGGTCCATGAAAAAATAGGGCGGCCCGGGAAGCCGTGCGATGATCCGATCGCGGTCAAACACCTCGTAAGGCTTGCCAAAGGCTTCGGAAGGTTTTCCGATGGCGTAGGCCAGAAGTTTTTCACGGTCGAACAGGGGGCCTGCTTCCTGGTTTCGGGAATCTTTTTTCCCGAAGGCCTCGGTCAGGGAGGCGTCCATGACGGCTTCATAGCCGCTGATGGTGGCCACCACCGTGTTGTCGCGGCTAAGGAAAGTGAAATCCGAGGTCATTTTGTGGTCGGTGACGCTCCGGACTTCCATGACCACGGTCATGCCGTCCTGTGGGAAGGTCCGGCAATACTGGCGGTAGGACTCGCTGTAACTGGGCAGGGAGGCCATACCCTTCTGGTCGTGGCACCAGAGAATGGCCATCTGATAGGCTGAATCCAGGACCAGGGGATCGGTGACCCAGTTGGTTCGCAAGGGTTCGGCGATCCAGGCCGACGGCGCGGGGGCCGAGGAGACGGTGGCCGCCATGCCCCGGGATGAACATCCCAGCACCTCGGTGATGCCCTGGAGCTGGGGTCCGTGAAAGAGAACGCGCTCATAGGCCTCACGAAGATCGTTGGCGTAAGGCTGGGCCAGGATTTCCCTGGGAACGGTGTAGGTCGGAGCCTGGGGCATCCGTTCGGTCAACAGGGCCCGGGCTCTGGAATGCACATGCTCTTTATCCTTGTGCCCGTTGCGGATTTCGAGTTCCACCTCAAAAAAGGGTCCTTTCTTTTCGAGCTTGCCGGACATCAGCCGGATGGTTCGGGGTTCATGGTCGATCTTGATGCCGGACAGCACCCGCATCCGATCGAGGCCGTGAAGGACGAAACCCGGATGGCTGTGCAGGGCTCCGTGGCCGAACCATTCGGTCATCAGCGCAAAGGGCACGACCGGCTTGTGATCGATCACATGGGCTTCGAGAATCGGGTAGGAGCGGGTATCCACCTCTTTTTTGAACGAAAGGGACAGGTGCCGGGCACTGGTTTTATCCGGCGGCGGCGAGACGGGTTTTTCGGGCCGGGGGGTGGGGAAGGTGCCGCCGATGACCACCTCGATGTCCCGGTTGGCGGCTCCGGCCATTTCCTCGACCATGCAGCGGGCTCCGCGTTCCAGGGGAATCAGCTCGACGTTTTTCCGGGCGAATTCCTTTTTCAGGCTGTCGGTCACCATGCCGCCGTCCCAGGGACCCCAGTTGATCGAGACCACACGGCATAAGGGATTCTGCTGGGCCGCGGCGCGGCCGACTTTGTTCAGCACTTCGTTGGCCACGGCATAGGCCACCTGGCCGCTGTTGCCGATCCGTGCGGCAACCGAGGAGAACAGGACCAGGTATTTCAGGTTCTCGATGCCGGAGGCGTCAAGCAGGCTTTCAAGCCCCCGGACCTTGGTGCTGTATACCCTGTCGAACTGTTCGGGAGTCTGGTCGACGATGAAGCGGTCCTCTAAGACTCCCGCGCCGTGGATCAGGGCCCGGACCGGTCCGTGATCCGCGGTGATCGCCTGGATCACCGCCGAGACGGCGGAGGCGTCACGGACATCGACGGAACGGTAAAGCACGGTCGGGCAGACGGCCCTGAGGCGGCTGAGGGTGTCCGCGACTTCGCGGTTGCCCATGATTCGCCGGAAGACCTTGTCCACCTGGGCCGGTGTGGCGTTTTGGCCGGTGAACTCATGGGTCAGGATCGCTTTTTTGATGGCGGGGGCATCGGTGAGCCCGGTCAGCCAGTCGGGTTCCGGTTCCGGTTCGGGGGATCGGCCGAGCAGAACCATGGCCGGTCGGCACGTTTCGGCCAGGGCGACGGCCGTGGCGGCGGTGACGCCCCGGGCGCCGCCGGAGACAACGACCAGGTCCCCGGGCTCCAGATCAACGGACCCGGGGGACACCGGTGTCGGGGTCAGGCTGAAGGCATACCGTCGGTCTTCGGAAAAACCCACTTCCACCGGTCCCCGGTGCAGCATTTCATCGACCAGGGACGCCACCAGCGTTTCGGATGGTTTTTCCGAGGGAGACAGGTCCAGGGCCTTGCAGCTGACGTCCTGCCATTCATGGGCGGCGGTTTTGGAAAGCCCGGACAACCCGCCCAGAACCGGTGCGTCAAACGGTTTGCCGGAGAACCCGAACAGGCCGTCGGTCCGCGTGATGGTGACGAAGAACGCGTCGCCCTGTTTCGCGGATTCAAGCAGGACGGGACCGGTCTGACGGGCCAGTTCGAAGGCCTGCCGGAGCATGTGATCCTGGGCCGCATCCCACAGACCCTGTTCTTTCTTTTTGAATCCCGTGAGGGCCGAGAGGGCGCCCGAACGTTTCTTTCTGTGTTCGGAAACGATCACAAGACCCGCCGCATCGGGGGTTTTCCCGTTCGGGGCGATAAGTCTGGAAGGGATCTTCCGGCGATTCAGTTCGTCGACCAGCGCCTTGGAAAGACCGTTTTTGTCGTCGGTGACGTAAACGGTTTTTCCCCGGGGGAGGTCCAGGGGTTCTGAGGAATTCAAATCCACCGGCGTGGCGATGATGATCCGGCGCGAGACGTCGGCCGGTTCGGCGGCGTCGGGGACCGGTGTCGGTGACGGTGCAGGGGCGGCGGCAGAGGGTTCGACAGAAGGGGCGGCGGTCCGTCCGCCGATATGGGCGAGGATCTGTTCCAGGGTTTTCAAGGAGCCCATCACCTCGGTGTCGACGCCGGGGAAATCCGGAACACGGCCTTCGAATTCGGACATGATTTCAACCCGCTTGATGGAGTCGATACCCAGATCGGATTCGATGTCCATATCAAGGCCGATCATGTCGACGGGGTATCCGGTCAGGTCGCTGACCACCTGGAGCATGATGCGGGTCAGCCGGTCCGTGTCGAGGGCCGGGGGAGCGGATGAAGCCGATGCCTGAGGCGCCTCCGGGGTGTTTGTGTCCGAACAGCAGTCCACCACATGGGCGAGGATCTGGGCCAGGGTTTTCATGGACCCCATGGCGTCGGGAGAGGCGGGGGGCAGCTCGGGCATGCGCGCCTCGAATTCGGACATGATCTCCACCCGTTTGATGGAATCGATGCCCAGATCGGATTCGATGTCCATGTCAAGGCCGATCATCTCGACGGGGTAGCCGGTCAGATCGCTGACCACCTGGAGCATGACGCGGGTCAGCTGGTCCATGTCGATGTAGATCACGTCCTCATCGGCGGCCGGAACAGGGGCATCAGCCGCGGCGGCGGGAGTCTGGTCGGCCACGTGGGCGAGAATCTGGGCCAGGGTTTTCATGGACCCCATGGCATCGGGAGAGACCGGGGGCAGATCGGGCATGCGCTCTTCAAAGGCGGACATGATTTCCACCCGTTTGATGGAGTCGATGCCCAGATCGGATTCGATGTCCATGTCAAGGCCGATCATCTCGACGGGATAGCCGGTCAGATCGCTGACCACGGCGAGCATGGTTTGGGTGATCCGGTCCATGTCGACGGCCGGGGCCGACGGTGCAGGGGCATGAACTCTGGCGGCGGGAGTCTGCTCGGCCACGTGGGCGAGGATCTGGGCCAGGGTTTTCATGGACCCCATGGCGTCGGGAGAGACCGGGGGCAGATCGGGCATGCGCTCTTCAAAGGTGGACATGATCTCCACCCGTTTGATGGAATCGATACCCAGGTCGGATTCGATATCCATGTCAAGACCGATCATCTCGACGGGGTAGCCGGTCAGGTCGCTGACCACGGCGAGCATGGTTTGAGTGACCCGGTCCATGTCGACGGACGGAACGGGGGCAGGGGCCCCAGGGACCTTCGCGGTCGACGGTTCCGCCTGAACCAGGCTGTCCACGATCTGGCCCAGGGTTTTCATGGCGGCCATGGCGTCCGGCGATACCGGCGGAAGGTCGGGCACCCGTTCTTCGAAGGCGGACATGATTTCCACCCGTTTGATGGAATCGATGCCCAGATCGGACTCGATGTCCATGTCAAGACCGATCATGTCGACGGGATAGCCGGTGAGCTCGCTGACCACGGCGAGCATGTGGGTTTCAACGGTTTTTCGGAAATCGGATGTCCGGGCCGAAGGCGACGGAGTCGGGGCCTGGGTTTTCACGGGCACCGCGGGTCGGGGCGCCTTCGCCGGGACGGCGGGCGCGGGCTCGGGACGGACCGCGGTCGGCACGGTCGTCGTCGTTGTTCGGGCGGAGACCTCAGGGGCCGCCGGGGGTTGGGGCCGTGGTCCGACCGGTGCCGTTGCGGTTTCATTGAACGCCGGGACGGCCGTGCCGCGCATCATGGTCTGGGCCTTGTCCATGATGGCCTGAAGGGTTTTTCCGGCTTCGGCCTGGGCGTCGAGAAACCGGTTGTGGGCCTCGGCGGTTTGGGTCTGGATGGCCTGCATGGAGCGCAGCCCTTCCTGGATCACGGCAAGGGCGTCGTTGATGATTCGGGGTTGAAGCGTATCGTTTGAATTCATGGCGGGCTCGGATCGTCTGGGTTGGGGCGCCGGGGTCACGGTGGTAAGGGGTACGGTCGCCTGGGGTTTTTCTGTCTGAGGAACCGGTTTTTTCGCTTCCGGTTCCGGGGCAAGGGTCATGGCGGTTTTCGGTCTGGGCGTCCTGGGGGTTTTGTAATTTGCCCCGCTGATGGGAATGCTCATGGCCGGTTTTTCCGGTTTGTCGACCGCGTCCTCCCACTGGGTCAAATCGACCCCGTGGCCTGCGGCCGAAAGGGTGCAGAGAGCACGGGCCAGATCCAGAAGACCGAATTTGGCGCCGGTCGAGGCGTCCAGCGCCAGGATTGTGGCCTTTCTGTCTTTCAGGATGGATGAGACCAGGCCCGAAAGAACGGTTTTTGGTCCCACCTCCACAAAGGTTCGGATACCCTCGGCGTACATGGCCTCGATGGTGTCGACAAACCGGACCGGATTGATCAGCTGGTTGCCGAGAAGCGATGCGATGTCGTCGGGCGTTGAGGCGGGATAGGCCTTGCCGGTGGTGTTGGAATACACGGGAATGTCCGTGGGCCGGATGGAATGTTTCTTGACGGCATCGCCAAAAGGCTTGGCTGCGGCTTCGACCAGGCGGCTGTGGAACGCCGCGGCCACGGGCAGCCGGGTGGTCCGGAAGCCGTTTTCCCGGCACAGGGCCTCGGCTTTTTCGATGGCGTCCGCCGATCCGGACAGAACACCCTGTTCCGGAGCGTTCCGGTTGGCCAACACCACATCGAGTCCGCTCGACGCCGTCAGTTCGTCGAGCCGGTCCAGGGGGGCCCGGACCGCCAGCATGGTTCCGGCCTCGCCGCCGTCGGCGCAGGCTGCCATGTAGCGGCCCCGTGACACGGACAGGTCCAGAAAGGTGTCGACGTCGATCCAGCCCGCCGCGCACAGGGCCGACAGTTCGCCGTAGCTGTGACCGCAGGTGACCCTGGGGGTGACATGGAAACGTTCAAGGACCCTGTGCATGGCCAGACTGACGGTGCCGATGGCCGGTTGGGCCTTGTCGGTTTGGCGAAGACGTTCTTCGGCTTCCTTGCGGCCAATGATATGGTCGGGCAGGGGATAGAGGATGTCGCTGAGCCGGGGGCCCTCCGGTTCGCCGTGGGCGTTGATTTTTTCGAGCAGCTCACGGGCTTCGGGGAACACGTTGATGATGTCCCTGCCCATATGGATGTACTGGCTGCCCTGGCCCGGAAAGAGAAACGCCGGTTTGTCCGGGGTCTCTTCCGAGGTTCCGATGAAGATGTTTTGCCGGGCAAGAGATTCATGGCGGTCGGATTCAAGACCCTCGACGGCCCGGTTCAGTTTTTCAGACGGCACGTCGTCGGTGCCGATGATGACGAGCAGGCGGGCCTTCTCCTTCGGATTGAAGGCGGCCCGGCTTTGGGACGCTGCAAAGCGGAAGGCCTGGTCGCAGCGAAACAGGGGCAGGTCACAGACTGTCTCGGCTGTGAAGGCTCGGATGCGGGCGATGATGTCTCCGGTCGATGGGCCGGAAAACGCGAGGATGTCCACGGAACCGTCCCAGGCCGTCTTGTTTTTCTCCCCGCCGTATTCCTCAAGCACCACATGAAAATTGCTGCCGCCGAAACCGCAGGCCGTCACCCCGCAGCGCCGGGGAAGGCCGCCTTCGGGCGTGGGCCAGGGCCGGGCTTCGGTACACAGGTAAAAGGGGCTGTCTGCGATTGAAAGCTTGGGGTCGGGGGTACCGACATTTACCGTCGGGGGCAGCACCTTGTGGTAAAGGGCAAGCAGGCCCTTGATCACCCCGGCCACCCCGGCCGCCGCTTTGGCGTGGCCGATGTTGGATTTGACGCTGCCCAGGGCGCAGGCGTTTTTCTTCGCCTGGGCCTCGCCGAAGACCTGGGTCAGCCCTTCGAATTCCACCACATCGCCCCGGGTGCCGGTGCCGTGGGCCTCGATCAGTTCCACGGTGGCCGGACTGAATCCGGCGTCGGCATAGGCCCGTCGGATGGCCTTGGCCTGACCCTTGGCGCTGGGGGCATAAATACTCAGAGATTTTCCGTCGCTTGAGCCGGCCACGGACCGGATCACGCCGTAGATTTTGTCGCCGTCCTGTTCGGCCCGGTCGAGGCGTTTGAGAATCAGGATACCGACACCCTCCGCCAGAATCGTTCCGTCGGCCTGGTCGGAAAATGCTTTGACCGATCCGGTGTGGGACAACACCCCGGTCTGGGCGAAGCACATGTGCATGAAGATGTCGTTGAGGGTGTCGACCCCTCCGGTCAGCACCATGTCGCTGTCGTCGTTCTGAAGTTCCATGAAGGCCAGGTTCAGGGCGGAAAGGGAGCTGGCGCAGGCCGAATCCAGGGTTGTGTTGACCCCGCCGAAGTTGAACCGGTTGGCGATCCGTCCGGAAATTACGTTGCCCAGAAGGCCGGGGAAGGAACTTTCCTGCCAGGGCACATAGGCGTCGGATATCCGCTCCATCACTTCCCGGGTTTTTTCAGGGGGCAGGCCCGAATCCTCGAGGGCTCTTCGCCAGTGCGGATGGCCCAGACGGGAGCCCAGGGTGATGACCAGTTCCTGGGTGACCGTGGCGCCGAGCAACACGCTGACACGGTCCCGGTCGAAATCCCGATTCCTGCCGTACCCCGCGTCGTCCAGCGCCATGCGTGCGGCGACCAGGCCCAGAAGCTGGGAGGTGTCCGTGGCTTCGAGGGTGCTGGGAGGAATGCCGAATTCGGCCGGGTTGAACGGAACGGGGGACAGGTAGCCGCCCCGGGTGCAGTAGGTGTGATCCATGGTCTTGGGGTTAGCGTCATAATAATCGGCGGCGCGCCAGTGGGTTTCGGGGACCTCGGTGACCGCATTCTCTCCGTGATAGAGAAGCCGCCAGTATTCCTTGACTCCCGGTGATCTGGGGAAAAGACAGCTCATGCCGATAACGGCCACCGGGGACACCTTTTTTTTCTGATTCATCGATAAACCTCGTGGTTGAAACGTCGGGTCAAACCGTTTGATCCTTCGTGTTGGGTGAGCGGGTAATCACATGTGGTGAAACGATAATCGGAATTCCAATGGAAGAACAGGCAAATCTTTGTGTGTTACATTTTTTTTACAATGACAACCCATTGTAATAAATTGATATTCTTTATGTTTCATCGTGGGGGTTTGAGGGGGTGAAAGACGGCCTGCGGCAGGGGCGCTGCCCCGGCCGCAGGCGACGGATTTGCTCAGATCAGGCCGCGCAGGCGGTCCGGATCCAGGGGGGTATACCTTAACGGTTCGTCTGACAGGCTGATGCCCTGGAGTCTAAGGCTGTTTGCCCGAAGGACGTACGCGGCGCCGAGCAGAAGATTCTGGGCGACGGTCACCACCTTGCGCTCTTTCGGATCTTCGAGGAAGCTGCCCTTGACCCATTCGTTGAAGGCACCCATGGCAGGGCCGCACCAGACCTGGTAATCGATCAGACGCGAAGGCTCTCCTTCGATGGCCCACAGGGACGCGCGGCCCAGGTAGGACCGGAACAAAAGGGCCATTTTGTGTTTGGGATCACGGGCCGCCCGTTCGTTCTGCCGGGGGTCACGGGTCTCGAAAAAGGCTGACGTCGACGCCCACTCCCGGTCGATGGCGGTGTGAAAGAATTTTTTTTCAAGCTCGTCGATCACCGAAGCCGGCATGGCATCGAGGCTGTCGTAGGTCCGGTAATAATCGTAGAGTCTGGCCGCTTTGAGGGCGAACATGGTTCCCCGTTTGAGCACCTGGACCTTGACGCCCATTTCGAACATGTCCGCGGCCGGGGCCATGATCACATCGGCCTGTTCAGCGGCGCACAGCATTTTTTTGACTGCGTCCGAGGTTCCCGCTTCGACGCAGGACTGGTTCACGGAACCGGTCAGAACATAGGCCGCACCCATGGCAAAAGCGGCGGCGGCCGATTCGGGGGTGGCGATCCCTCCGCCCAGCCCCACCCGCAGGGGGGTGTCGTACCTGTAAAGCGTCATCATTTCCTGACGCAGCGCCATCATGGTGGGAAACAGGGCCAGAGCCGGACGGTTGTCGGTGTGGCCGCCCGAATCCGCTTCGGCCGACAGGTCGTGGGCCATGGGGATGAAACGGGACAGGTCGGCTTCGTCCGGGGTGATTTTCCCCTGACTGACCAGCTGCTGAACGATTTTTTCCGGCGGCGGTGAGAAAAACCGTCGGGCCACCTCGCTTCGGGACACTTTGGCGATGACCCTGTTCGGGCAGATGATCCGGCCCGTCTGATCCCGGTGGATGCCGGTGACCCGATATTGAACCAGGGGGGCCGTCAGTCTCATGTAGGCGGCGGCGCTGACCAGCCGGACTCCTTTTTCCAGATAAAGATCCACCACCTTCTGTTCATGATCGGGATCATGGTGGTTGTGGATCAGGTTGAATCCGTAGGGCAGGTTCCCCACGCGGCTTTGAATCCGGTCGACGGCGTCCCTGATTCGGTCGATGGACAAGCCGCCGGCGCCGAAAAAACCCACCATGCCGGCACGGGCCGCTTCTTCGACCATGTCCGTGGAGGTGATGCCGTTGGCCATGGCTCCCATGATATAGGGATAGCGAAGGCCGTGGGCCGCCATAAAGTCGGGGTCGCCCAGATGTTCCAGGGGAAGGGCGGGAACGTAGGCCATGAGGTCGGCCCCGGGCAATGGGGAGGCGTCTCCGCCCAAGGCCATGGTTCCTTCGGTTGCGATGTCAAGCCGATCACCCGTCCGGATCACGGCAAGGGGATGGCGGGTCTGGAGCAGGGCCTCGTGCAGGGTGATGGTTTTGTTGGCGCTTCCTCCGGTCCAGACGCCCATGGGGCCTTTCTGATGATGCGATGATTTCACAATAGGATTCCGTCTGATCGTGTGATGGTGTCTGCGCCGGATGGGCGCGTCCGTGTGAAAAAACACCGTTACCCTACTCAGAAAGCCGTGAGGCTGTCAAGCGTGAAGCCGGGACGGCCTGATTCGAATCTTTTCTTTGAAAGGAAACTGGTGTATCATCGTTACTATTGTTTTCGACGTCATCGGCCCTGCGGGTCCGATTCGCGGTTCGGGTAAAAGAATTGTAACAGACGCATTCCGCCCTCACATGCAAGGAAAAACCATGAACAAAAAAACAGTGATCGTGACCCTTCTGACCATGCTTCTGAGCGGCCTGACGCTTTCCTGTGACAAGGGTCCGGACATCGATCTGCTGCTGATCGGTTCCTGGCGTTACGCCCGGGCCAACAGCCACTGGGTTCACAGCTACCGCCACAACCGGAGCTGGACGGAACAGGAACGGGTGGAAGGAAAATTTTCCCAGATCATTGAAAGCAAGGAAAAGATCGACGGCGAGTGGAAGGTGGATTACGACAAGGATTCAAAAAAGCTGTATCTCGTGATCACCACAGCCGTGACGGTCGAGGGAAACCGGTCCTGGGTCAAGGATCAGCCGAACCGCTTCGAGGTTCTTGAAATCAATGCCGAAAAACTGGTTCTTTCAGATGAGCAGGGGCAGGTCAGGACCTGGGCCCGGGTACGCGGTTCCCAATCGGACGATGGGACTGCGGGAGGGAATCTTGCGATCCTCAACCCGGGGCCGCTGGTGGTGAACCTTGAAATGGACCGGGTCCACGGGAATTTCCGTTTTCTCTGCCTGGATCTGTCGATCAGCGTGGAAAACCCGGACGGCCTCCCGTATCTCGCCGCGGAGACGGATCCCAAGACCGGCGCGGTGACCTATCATCTGCATCCCGTGGTCAAGGATACGGCCATCCTTTTTTTCAGCAGCCAGACCTATTCGGACACCAAGACCCTGGAAAAGGTCAAGGAACTGATCGGTGAATTCCAGGCCGTGCTTTCCCCCTATTTCGAGGGCCGCCTGACCGAGGTGAAGGTCAACAAGGTGGTGGTGACCGTTAACCGTGACAGCGTGACCGAATTCGAACGCTTGTATGCCGAAGAGCACGGCACAGCCCAACCGTCTGCCGAAACCCCGGAACCCTGACTCAGAACCCCGGCGAAACGCCCAGAGCTGAGGCACAGGGAACGCACAGCAGGCGTTCGTTGCCGTCCGATACCATCCGACTCTGCATGGTCAATTCACCGCATCGTGCGCAGGCCCGGGACGGGGCCAGGGGTGCATAGCCGATCGGTTCCATAGCCGTGTCCGTTATCGTGAAAACCTGGTCGCACTCCCGGTTCATCAGATCAAGGGCCTTGAGTTTTTTCTGTCGTTTCATCTCTCCCGGCGTGGCGATTTTTTCCGCCATCTTTCGTTCGAGGGGCTCGAATTCATCCGGCCGGTCTCCCTGATACCTGTAATCCGATACCCTCGAAAATCGAAGGGCTTTTCCCGTTTTTCGGGACTGGATCGTGAACACGTTTTTTCCGTAGTTGCGAATGATCAGATTGCCTTTCCCCGCCGTGGCGCCCAGCATGACCTGAATCCCGTCCACGGCGCAGGAATCGTTTTCGATGACGGCGACCACTTCCTCATCGGCGGACCGGCCGATACCCAGGCGGTTGATGGCCTCTTTGGCCACCAGGTAGCCGTAGACCAGACCGGGGCAGAGATGACCGTGGAAACGGACGCATTCCGCCAGATCGTCGGGCAATGGATGGTTGGTTGTGTGCATGGGACCTCCTTTGGTTCCGAATGAATGTGTCGGGCGTTTCGTTTGATTGTGTACCGCCAACCGGCTATGCGTGTAAAGTGATTGTTTTCCTTGCTCTCCTCGAAAACCCGCTTGACAAAACCACGGGCTGACTTTATAAATACTGAAGGAGGTGAAGTATTGGTTAAGTCAGCGGTCAAATACATGTTCGGCGGGAAGCTTCGCGAGGTGCGTGAACGGAAGAATATCACCCTCAAGGAGGTGGCCAGGCGGGCGGGGGTCAGTGAGAGTCTGGTGTCCCAGATCGAACGGAACAAGGTCTCTCCGTCCATCGATACCCTTCTGACCATCGCCGATGTGCTCGATATCGATCATGAATACCTGTTCACCGAGTACAAGCGAATCAAACAGGTGTCCATCGTCCGTCGCGGGCAGGGCAGCACCCTGGCCCTCGGCCGGGTGACCTTGCGCCAGCTTTCCCGGGTCGGTGAGCTGTCCGACGATCATGCCGTCGAGGCCTTCATGCTGGAAATCGGGGTTGGTTCGGAAAAAGGGGATCTGGAATACGGTCATACGGGTAAGGAATTCGGGATTATCCTGGAAGGGAGCTGCGATCTGGTCTACGGTACGTCGACCTATCGTCTGGATGAGGGCGACAGCGTGTCTTTTTCATCGGATATCCCCCATACGTTGAAAAACACCGGCGATCAGGTGTTAAAGGCCCTGTGGGTGATCACACCGCCCAGGCTTCTGTTCGCCAGAAAATAAATCAGGTTATGACTTGGAAAACAGGGAGGTGTTATGGGTAAAACGATAGCGGAAAAAATATTTGATTCCCATCGTGTGGACAATCCGTTCGGCGATATCCATGTGATTCGTCTGGATGCGGTGTTCTGTCACGAAATCACGACGCCGGTCGCCATCAACGATCTGGTGAGCCGGGGCATGGACCGGGTGTTCGATCCGAAAAAAATCAAGGCGGTCATCGATCACGTGACTCCGGCCAAGGACTCGAAAACGGCCCTGCAGGGCAAGATCCTCAGGGACTGGGCCCTGCGGCACGGCATTGTCGACTTTTTCGACATCGGCCGCAACGGGGTCTGCCATGCGATTTTCCCGGAAAAGGGGTTTGTCCGTCCGGGTTATACCATCATCATGGGAGACTCCCATACCTGCACCCATGGGGCCTTCGGGGCCTTTGCCGCCGGTGTGGGCACCACGGATCTGGAGGTGGGGATCCTCAAAGGCGTCTGCGCCTTCCATTACCCGGCCGCCATCAAGGTGGTCATCGATGGAACCCTGCCTGGGGGCGTGTACGCCAAGGACGTGATCCTTGCCGTGATCGGGCGCCTGGGTGTGAACGGGGCCACCAACAAGGTCATCGAGTTTACGGGGCCCGTGGTCGATCAGATGAGCATGGAAGCCCGGATGACCCTGTGCAACATGGCCATCGAAGCCGGAGGCACCTGCGGGATCTGCGCTCCGGACAGGGTCACCGTCGATTACCTGTGGGATTTCATCAAGGACGAATACCCCTCGAAAGAGGCGGCCCTTGAGGATTTCAAACGGTTTACCGCCGATGCCGATGCCGTCTACGACCAGGAAATCCATGTGGACGCCTCCACTCTGTCGCCCATGGTGACCTTCGGCTACAAACCCGATCAGGTCAAGCCCGTTGCGGAGATGGACGGTGAAAAGGTCGACCAGGTGTATATCGGATCCTGCACCAACGGACGGCTGGAAGACCTGAGAATCGCCGCGCAGGTTCTCAAGGGACGGACCATCAGCCCGGGCCTTCGCGCCATCGTTTCACCGGCCACCCCGGCGATTTTCAGCAAGGCGCTGGATGAGGGTCTGATCAAGATTTTTATGGATGCGGGCTTCTGTGTGACCAATCCCACCTGCGGCGCCTGTCTGGGCATGAGCAACGGGGTGCTGGCCGAAGGGGAGGTCTGTGCCTCCACCACCAATCGAAACTTCAACGGGCGCATGGGCAAGGGCGGCATGGTCCACCTGATGAGCCCGGCCACGGCGGCGGAAACGGCCGTTGCCGGCGTGATCAGGAATTCCGGTCTTTACACGGAACAGGGAGGTGCGAAATGAAGCAGTTCAACGGAAAAGTCCTTTTTCTCGACCGGTCGGACATCAACACCGATGAAATCATTCCGGCCCGCTATCTGACGGAGATCAGCAAGGAGGCCCTGAAACCCTATCTTCTCGAGGATCTCGAGATGAAGGGGTTTTCGGCGTCCACGGACATCGCTCCGGCCCAGGTGGTCGTTTCCCGGGCCAATTTCGGCTGCGGGTCATCCCGGGAACATGCACCCTGGGCCTTTGAGGTCAACGACATCAATCTGGTGGTGGCCGAAAGCTTCGCCCGGATTTTCAAGCAGAACATGTTCAACTGCGGCATGATGGCCGTAGAGCTGCCGTCGGACGTACTCGATGAGATTTTCAATACCTTCGCGGGCAAGGACACCACCCTTGAAACCGATCTTGACCGGAATGTCTTTACCCTGAGAGCCGGGGATCTTTCAAAGGAGATACCCTTTGCCGTTTCCGGGTTTGACCGGGCCCTGGTGGAAGCCGGGGGCTGGGTCGGATACGCGGACAAGCATTATTAGTCTATGCGGGTGAAAAAAGGACCGGTTCCCTGTCCTTTTCCCGTCATTTGCGGCATCTCCGCCCATGTACCGGGCGGAGATGCCGATTTTTATTCAAATTGAGGTTTTGGAATAAATAGGGTATAACCCAATGTCATTAACTTAAGACCCTGATGGGCACGCTGCGCTTTGCCCATCCTACGGGCGATACAAGGCAGGATGGGCAAAGCAACGCGTGCCCATCACCGGACCAACGAGCATTTTTACGTTTTTTGACCCTGGAACGCATCCGCCATGAAACGATTTGAAGACCTGTTTGCCGAACTGAAGAAAAAAGCCCTGGACCGGGATCCCCAATCAGGCACCGTCCGTGAGCTTGAGCGCGGCAAACATTTTATCGGGAAAAAAATCATTGAAGAAGCCGGTGAAGTCTGGATGGCCGCCGAGTACGAAGGCCGAGAAAAGACCGCCGAGGAAATCTCCCAGCTTCTGTACCATCTTCAGGTGATGATGATCGCCTGCGGTCTTGAACTGGACGACGTCTACAAATACCTGTGACACGAGGAGTTTTATGCTGACCATCGCCATCCCCAACAAAGGATCGCTTTCCAATGACGCCGTGACGCTTTTGACCGATGCCGGGTACCATGTCAAACGACTGGGCCGGGAGTTGAAGCTGGTCGACCATGAAAACCAGGTGTCGTTCATTTTTTTAAGGCCCAAGGACATTGCCGTCTATGTGGGCAACGGCGTTCTGGATCTGGGCATCACCGGACGGGATCTGGTGGTGGACAGTGAGGCCGATGCCGAAGAGCTTCTGGCCCTGGGCTTTGGGAAATCCCGTTTTTTTTATGCCGTTCCCGCAGACAGCGACCTGACGGTCGATACGCTGTCCGGAAAACGGATCGCCACCTCCTATCCGAATCTGGTGGCCATCGATCTTCACAAACGCCGGATCAAGGCCAAAATCATCAAACTCGACGGAGCCATCGAAATATCCGTCAACCTGGGGGTGGCCGATGCCGTCGCCGACGTGGTCCAGACCGGTCGGACCCTCCAGGAGGCCGGTCTTAAAATTGTGGGTGATGCGGTGGTCGAATCCGAAGCCGTGCTGATCGGACGGGATGCCGACGCGGCCGACCGGCCTGAGGTCCGGACGGTCATCGACCGGATCCGTGGTATCGTGGTGGCCCGTGAGTATGTGATGATCGAATACGATGTGTCGACGGACAATCTCCAAAGGGCCTGTGAGATCACGCCGGGGATCGAAGCTCCCACCGTGGCGCCGCTGAGCCGGGAGGGGTGGTTCGCCGTCAAGGCCATGACCCGGAAACGGGGCATCAACACCATCATCGACGACCTGAGCCGGGCCGGGTGCCGGGGCATTATCGTTTCCGACATCCGGACCTGCCGGATATGAACGGCATTGTCCGGGTGTCCGTATGGGCTGAGGACAGTTTTTAATCAAGCGTAACGGGAGGATGGGTGACCTATGGTATTCCTGACGTGCATGGCGGGCCTTCTGCTCACGACCAACCTGGGGAAAGCCGGTATCGTCTATGCCTTTATCCTGGCTTTGAGCATGGAGGTGATCAACCAGATTGTCATGGCCAAGATCGCCAAAAAAGCCGAGGATGTCATCAAGCTCAGGTTTAACCGGATCGTCGAGGGGTACAAGGAACGCGAACGGGCCTTCGAGGAAAGCGACGCTTCGGCCAAACGCAGCTACGAGGCCCTGGAAAAGCAGCTTCAGAACTACATTGACGAGGTGAACGCTCTGGAAAAGAAAGTGCGGGAAAAAGACATTCAGGTCACCCAGTACCGGGAAACCATCGCCCGTCAGGAAAAAATCATAGCGGCGGCCACCAAGCCGGTCTGGGATTGATGACGATGAAACCATACATCAGGGCGCTGACCATCGCCGGATCGGATTCCGGGGGAGGTGCGGGCATTCAGGCCGATCTCAAAACTTTTTCGGCCCTGGGCTGTTACGGTATGACGGCGATCACGGCGATCACGGCCCAGAACACCGAGGGCGTCCAGGCGGTCTACCCCATGGATCCGTCCTGCGTCGCGGCCCAGATCGCGTCGGTTTTGTCGGATATCGGGGCCGATGCGGTCAAAATCGGGATGATCTGGTCCTCGGAACTGGCCGGGGTTGTGGCCGAGGTGCTCGGGCGTTACCCGGTGCCCCATGTGGTGTTCGACCCCGTAATGGTGGCCCAGAGCGGGGATTCCCTGCTTGACGATACGGACTCCCGTCGCATGGTGACTCGTCTTGCGCCCCATGTTCATCTGATCACCCCCAACCTGTCCGAGGCCGAACGTCTTTTGGGCCGGACGATTTCAGGCGTCTCGGACATGGAGAAGGCCGTCCGGGACCTGGCGGATCTGGGCTGCCCCCACGTTCTGCTCAAAGGCGGGCATTTGGACGGGCCGGAGGCGACGGATTTTCTGTATCTTTCGGATTCCGGCGAGCTCATTCGGTTTACCGAAAAACGGATCGATACCCCCAACAATCATGGCACGGGCTGCACGCTGTCGTCAGCCGTTGCCGCGTTTCTCGCCAAGGGGAAGGGCATGAACGATGCCGTGCGCCTTGCCAAGGATTACGTGACCCGGGCCCTTGAGGCCGGGGCCCGTTACCGTCTCGGCCGGGGGCACGGCCCGGTGTATCATTTTCACGGCATCTGGCCGTCGTGACAGGCCTGCGCCGTTCTATCCGGAAAAGCTCTTCGCCAGCCACAGCGCCGCTTCCCGAATAAACTCCTTCTGATGTTTCGGGTCCGAGATCCGGTGATCCCCGTTTTTCTGCACGATCATGCGTTTGGGGTCTCTTGCGCCTGAAAACAGCATGCGGCCGTTTTCGATGGGAACGACCTCGTCCTTGTCCCCATGGAAAATCAGGATGTTCCGAATTCCCGACAACAGGGGGCGGATGTCGAAGTCTCGCAATCGTTTGTAAAAGGCCTCGTCGAGCTGCGGTTCGTCCGTCAGCCGTTCCGGCGGAGTGGTCAGGCTCGGGCCGTAAACCGGAGCCGCAACCACCACATAACCCAGGGCCGGAAGATCCCGGGACGCGGCCAGGCAGGTGGTGCCTCCCATGCTGCTGCCGAACAGGGCCAGACGGTCTCCGGTATCAGGTCGGGAAAGAACGGCGTCTGCGGCGGCCTTCAAATCGCAAATGCGGTTTTCAAGGCTGGTCACGTCGGGGAAGAATCCCTCACTGGTGCCGCAGCCCCGGTGATGGAACCGGAAATAGGCCAGCCCCAGGTCGGTACAGGCCCGGGCCAGGTCGATCTGTTTGGGGGAGTCGCCGTCGCTGGCCAGGCCGTGGGAGCCGATGACCACGGGAGGCCTGTCCGCGTCGGGCAGATGGAGGACGCCGCTGAGGCGGTATCCGTCAGCCGTAAAGGTGATGGGCAGGGTGGTTTCGTGCATCAATGAATCCTTGTTTTGAAGTGAAATAAACGATATATACAAAAGCTTTTGGTTTGTCATGGTTTTTTTGGGACGGTGTCCCGGATGGTTTTTGTTTGCGGAGGTGAGGGTGATGGGCTTGAAAAAAGGGCAGGGAATCGAACTTTCGATCACGGATATCGCCTTTGGCGGCAAGGGGATCGCCCGGCATGAAGGCCTTGCGGTGTTCGTGGACAAGACGGTGCCCGGAGACCGGGTCAGCGCCCTGATCACCCGCAAGAAAAAAAATTACGCCGAAGCCCGGGTGGTCGATATCCTTGAACCCTCGCCCTTGCGTGTTCCGCCCCGATGCCGGTACAGCGGATATTGCGGCGGGTGCAAGTGGCAGTTTCTGGAATACGACAGGCAGCTGGAATACAAAACCGCCCATGTCCGTGAATCCATCGAGCATATCGCCCTGATCCACGGTGTGACCGTTCATCCGGCGATCCCCTCTCCCCTGATTTTCGGGTACCGGAACAAGATGGAGTTTTCATGCTCGGACCAGCGCTGGCTGATGCCCGAGGAGCTTGCCAACAAGGACATCGAAAAGGGGTTCGGGATCGGTCTTCATGCCCCGGGAACCTTCAGCAAGGTCATCGATATCGAGTCCTGTGATATCCAGCCCGCTCTGGGCAACCGCATTCTTGGAGATGTCAGGCGCTACATCGCCCAATCGTCCGAACCCGTGTACGGCCTGAAAAGCCATGAAGGCTTCTGGCGGTTTCTGATGCTCAGACATTCGGCATCCCGTGATGCCTGGATGGTGAACATCATCACGTCGTCATTGAAAAAGGACGTGGTCATGCCCCTTGCCGAACAATTGACGGCCGATTATCCCCAGATCGTATCCGTGGTCAACAACATTACCGCACGGAAGGCGGGGATTGCCGTCGGGGAGTATGAAGTCCATCTGGCCGGCGACGATCATATCTCGGACAAACTCGGGGCCTATGAGTTCAAGATTTCGGCCAATTCCTTTTTTCAGACCAACACGAAAGGGGCCGAGGCGCTCTACGCCGTGGTCGAGGCCTATGCCGGTCTGACCGGCAATGAACAGGTGCTCGATCTTTACAGCGGCACCGGAACCATTCCCATCCTTCTGTCGGCTTCGGCCCGGGAAATCATCGGGATAGAAATCGTCGAAAGCGCCGTCAGTGACGCACGAAAAAACTGCCTCGACAACGGGGTGCACAACTGCCGTTTCATCCTCGGTGATATCAAGGATGTTCTGCCCGGTCTGGACCACAAACCCGAGGTGATGATCATCGACCCCCCCCGGTCGGGCATGCACAAGGATGTGGTGGCCGCAGTGCTTACCCTTGCCCCCCGTCGCCTGGTGTATGTCTCCTGCAATCCCGCAACCCTGGCCAGAGACATGGGGCTTTTCAAGGATGTCTACCGGATTGTGGAAGTCCAGCCCGTGGACATGTTTCCCCACACCTATCATATCGAATCCGTGGCCCTGCTCGAACGCAAAGACGGATAAGGTCGGATATCGGAGAAAAAACGAATAAATCGATGGATGACAACCTTATCCCGACATCATTCCCTTCTGATTTCGATAATTGCCGCGTGCGTTGACATATCGAGAAAATTGTACTATTAGATTGTAGATCGAAGCCATGCGAAAGACGTTTTCAGGGTACAATGGTTCGAACGTGTTCGGGTCCGCACCGCGCCAGCGACGGTGCTCTATCAGATTCCTCCATTTTGAGGTGTTTTCGTTCAGATTCCGTTTTTCTGTTCATTTTCAAGATAGACTGATCTTCCTTCAACCCCGGTTCCCTGTTATCGACGATTGATCCGTACGGCTTCAGGGTGTTAACTATTCCGATTTCGTTGAGGGGAATGCTGCCATGAAGATAAACAGATCGCGCACGCCAAAACAATACAAGGCTTACACCAACCGAAATATTCACGAAATTCGTCAATTCGACACCCTTCCCGCCGATGTGCTCAGAGCCATCCGGGTGGTGTCACGGGTCTTGCCGTTCCGGGCCAACAATTATGTGGTCGATGAACTGATTGACTGGAACAACATACCGGACGATCCGATTTTCCAGCTCGTGTTTCCCCAGCCGGGCATGCTGGCCAAAGAGGACTTCGAAGCGATTTATGCACTGGTCGAGCGAGGGGCTTCGGACGCTGAGATCGGCAGGACCGTGAAGGCGGTGCAGGATAAAATGAATCCCCACCCGGCGGGTCAGATGCAGTTGAATGTCCCGGTCCACAAGGGCAAGCCCCTTTCCGGCATGCAGCACAAGTACGATGAAACCGTGCTGTTTTTCCCCACCCAGGGCCAGACCTGCCATGCCTACTGCACCTATTGTTTCAGATGGGCCCAGTTTGTGGGTCATGAAGATCTGAAATTCGCCTCCAAAGAGGTGGATGAGCTGATCCGATATCTCGAGACCCATCCCCAGGTCACCGATGTCCTCTTTACAGGAGGGGATCCGCTGATCATGAGCTCCAAAATCATCCGGCGCTTTGTCGAACCCCTGATCAGGCAGAAACCGGGCAATGTCCGGACCATTCGCTTCGGGACCAAGGTTCCGGCCTACTGGCCCTACCGTTTTTTGACCGACAAGGATTCGGATGATCTGATCCGCCTGTTCGACGAAATTCTCGAAAGCGACATGCATCTGGCCATCATGGCCCATTTCAGCCATTACCGGGAGCTGGAAACCGACGTGGTGGCGTCGGCCATGAAGCGCATCACCGAAACCGGCGCCATGATCCGCTGCCAGGCTCCCCTGATCCGTCACATCAACGATGACCCCAAGGTCTGGGCCACCATGTGGAACATGCAGGTCAATTACGGGGCCACACCCTATTATATGTTCGTGGAACGCGACACGGGCCCCAAGGACTATTTCGGTGTTCCCCTGGCCCGCGCCCATGAGATCTTCACCGAAGCCTACCGCCAGGTCTCGGGCCTGTGCCGTACGGTTCGAGGCCCGTCCATGTCCGCCACGCCGGGGAAAATCAAGATCGAGGGGATTGCCGAGGTTGCCGGCGAAAAGGTCTTTGTCCTGAAATTTATTCAGGGCAGGGACAGCAGCTGGGTCAACCGGGTGTTTTTCGCCCGCTATGACGAAAAAGCCAAGTGGATCACCGAACTGAAGCCCGCCTTTGGTGAAGAAAAATTCTTTTATGAAGATCGTCTGGAAGAGATCCGGAAACGGAAGATGTGACCCCTGCCTGTCAAGGCCCTGCCGAACAGGGCCTTGACGATGAATACCCGGGGCCTGATCGGGCGGTTCTTACTCGGGCATGTATTTCATCGTCTGTTTGTTGATGCAGTGATAAATTTCTTCGTCCGACCCGTAGATATCGATGACGTCCTTGTGATTGATCAGGGTCTCCAGCACAAATGCGGTAAGATAGAGGCTGACCAGATTGGGGTTGTCGATCAGGTGGCGATAGGGGGCCACCTGATAGTCGATATCGAAATCATCGGCTTTGAGCAGTTCATTGAGTTTGTAGGATATCTGTTCTTCGAGGGAGTTTTTGCTCTGGGTTTCGATAAATTTGTTTTCGACCAGTTTCATGGCGATGGTGTTGCTCAGTGCATCACCATGCTCTCTGACCATATTGATCGACTGCCTTCGGTCCCTTTCCTTTGACGATTCAATTTTGGAAAGAAGCATGGATTCCTTGTTGTTCGGTCGAAATACTTTTGACATTAACGGCTCCTGTCACCCATCGTGAATTATATGAATATCATCGAACATACGATTTGCAAAAAAGGAAAGGCAATAGCACTTTTCTAGCTTTTCGTCAACTGTGGATAATACCCGTACGGCTTACGGAAATCAAGAAATTTTTCGACGGGAATTCCATGGTTTAGTTGATGAAACCTGAAGTTGGAATTGACCCTTTTCGGCAAATGGGTTATATTTATCCCAATTCAAGACCCTTTTCACCCTGCGACAATGTTCTTTCCATCCCCGTTCGCCTCAGAAAGATCGAAGGCAGGGTCGGTTGCGTCGTTACGGAAGCGATTTTCTCCATCGTGAAGCGATTTTCGTCAATCCTTCGGGGGTATTTCCATTGAATTCTTCGGATCGAGCCGTCATCTGCCCTGGATTCCCATCTTATGGAGAGCGGTCATGAGATTTTCCATCGTTCAGAAAATTCTGACGTGCATGGCCATCCTGATCGGAGGTTATATCCTGATTCTCGCTTCAGGCACCCGTGTGGGTCAGGCCATCGACGATATACTGTTCCGGGTTTCGGACTACGGATTTCCGGCATCACAAAAAAGCGGCATGGCGCTTGAAGGGTTCAGGCATGAGCTCAGGGCCTATCAGGACGGGGTGCTGTTTGGTGATGCGGCTCTGCTGGACAAGGCAGCGCAGTTCCATGACGAGTCGGTTCAGGCGCTGATCGATATCCATACCCGGTCACGGGAATGGGGTATCGACGCGTCGCGGTGCCTGGCTTTGATCGAGTCCCTTCAGGCCTTTTCCGAAAATGCGGGTCGGGAATACCGGTTGCTGATCCACGCCCCAGACGATAAGCGATTGCCCGTCGACGAATCCCGGTTTCAGGCCCTCAATGCCCAGGGGAATGAATGTCTGAACCGGCTGGAACAGTATTATGATGAATGTGAAAGCGCCGTCAGAGATCAGCTGATCGAGGCCCGAACGCTCAACCGGCGAAAACAGCGCGCTAATCTGATCATGGCGGCTCTGGTGGTCTCCATGGCGTCGGCCATGGTGTTTCTGATTCTGCGTCGTTCGGTTATCCGGCCCATCCGTGAAACCCTTGACAAGATCCGCAGCATTTCCAAGGGGGATCTCACCGTCCGTTTCGATACCCGCAGCGGCGATGAAATCGCCGTCGTTGCCACGGCTCTCAACGGGATGATCGAGCGCATGGAAAACCGGGTAGACATCGCCCAGGCCATTTCAAACGGTGATCTGACACAAACCGTGGCGCTGGATTCGGACCGGGATCATTTCGGCAAGGCCATGCAGCAGATGATCCTGAGCCTCAACACGATCATCGGTGAACTCAATCAGGCCGCGACCCTTGTGGAGTCAGGTGCCGTCGAAATCGCCTCGTCCAGCCAGGTCCTGTCCGACGGAGCGATGAGCCAGGCCGTGGCCATGAAGGATATCTCCCATTCCATGACCCGGATCGGCACCCAGACGGAAATCAACGCCGAACATGCGGCCAGGGCGTCGGAACTGGCCAATTCGGCCCATCAAAAAGCCCGGGACGGTGTGCGCAAGATGGAGCATCTGTCCGAATCCATGTTTACGATCAACGAATCCACCGACCGGATGATGAAGATCATCGCAACCATCGACAGCATTGCCTTTCAAACCAACCTACTGGCTCTGAACGCGGCGGTGGAGGCCGCCCGGTCGGGGAAACACGGCAAAGGATTCGCCGTGGTGGCCCAGGAGGTGCGGAATCTGGCCACACGATCGGCGGCGGCGGCCCGTGAAACCGCCGAACTTCTGGAAGACTCCGTGAGAAAAGTGGCCGACGGAACCCGTTTGACCGAAACCAACGCCGCCGTGCTCAACGATATCGAACAGGAAACCACGGCGCTCAAGGGGATTGTGAGCGACATCGCACAGGCCTGTCTGGAACAGGCCCAGGGCATCGCCCAGGTCAATCAGGGACTTGAGCGGGTCAATACCGTGACCATGGACAACAGTTCCAGCTCCGAAGAGACCTCGGCCGCCGTGG
The DNA here is from genome assembly GCF_054657895.1 of Desulfatiferula olefinivorans. NCBI lineage: Bacteria > Pseudomonadati > Thermodesulfobacteriota > Desulfobacteria > Desulfobacterales > Desulfobacteraceae > Desulfatiferula > Desulfatiferula olefinivorans. The sequence continues at coordinate 93,203 of NZ_BAAHXV010000005.1, forward strand.
AGGAACTGTCGGCCCAGGCCGGTCATGTTCGACGGATTGTTGCCCGTTTCACGTTGAATGAGGATCGAAAAGCCGACAGGTCCCTTCTCGAAGATCAAACCGGGGCGTTTTGATGAAAAAAACACCGATCACACTTGATGAGGATTTGCGGTCACTGATTTCGGAATGTCGCGAGATCATCGACGATATCGAACCCCGGCTTGTGGGCCTTGGGGATCTGCTCGAAAATCACCGGGCGCCCGATGATGAAACGATCAACCTGATTTTCAGGGGGTTTCATACCATCAAGGGGACCGCCGCCTTCTACCAGCTTGATGAGGTTGTTTCCGTGGCGCACAAGGCGGAAACCCTCCTGGAATATTTCAGGAACCGGTCCCTTTCGATCAGTCCGTCAATAACCGATCTGCTCTGTGAATCCTGCGATGTGATCGCTTCCCTGCTTGACGATATCGAAATGCCGGATGAACGGGAGGGCCATGCCGATGCCCTTTCGTCCCTTTTGTCCCGGCTTAACGGACGGATCGAGCGATGTATGCGGAACCTGGAAGAACAGGGCGGGGCCGCCCCGGCCGCGGCCACGGCGATGGCCGGCGTCCGAGACGAGGAGCCGTGTTCTCCGGTTAAAATCGGCAGGCAGACGCGGATCTTTGTGGCGGAATGCCGGAAGCTCATCGATGAGATCGACGGATTTGAAACGGGGGCGGGATGGACGCCGTCACGTGTCGCGCGGGCCAGAGACATTGTGGACGTTATCTTTCAGGGCGCCGCCTTTCTGGGTTTTGATCGTGTGGGCCTGATTCTCTCCGAACCCAGGGCCGTTCTGGACAGGCTTGAGCAACGCGGATGCCTGCCCGGTCCCGACGAGCAGGGCATGCTTCATGATATCGGGGACCAGTTGATACGGGTGATCGGTCAGATCGATACCGTGGGTCATGATCTGTCCGACGATGCCCTGCCCGGCGAATGTGTACCGCAGGAAGGCCCGGATGAACCATCAGGGCCGGCCGTCGATGTTTTGTCGCTGTATCGCCGGGATGTTCTCGAATCGCTGGCCATGATGGAAAAGGCGATGGCCGCAGGCGAGCAGGACAAGGAAGACCGTTTGTGGATCAGCGATATCCGGGACGGCTTCCATCGTATTCGGGGCAGTTCGGGCATGGCCGGTCAGGCGGATCTTGAGCAGCTCGCCGAATGTGCCGAGCGGGTTCTTGACCGTGTGGCGGACGGCGATGCCGTGTTCGATGACTGGGATCGGAACGCCGTGGGGCATGTGTTTCTGGAAATCAGGAAAACCCTGTCCGCCATGGAGCAGGGGGCCGGGGGCATGGTCTACAAGAAAGCGGCCCTCGTTCATATCCTGGAGCAGATCGGTTCCGGACGGACGATGGACGACAAGACGGCCGATATCCATTTGCCTCCGCACCCCGGGATGAAGGAACCGACGGCGCAGGCACACGTCTTCCCATCGGAACAACGGGACGTAAACGCCCCGTCCGTCCATGCCGACGCCCCGATCCGGACCGGCGAACGCCGTCAGGTCGAGCGCCGGGATATCCGGGTCAACATCGAAAAACTCGATGAACTGATCAATCTGGTCGGCGAACTGGTCATCGCCGAAAACATGGTGATCAGAAATCCGGACCTCCGGAACCTGGAACTTGAAAACTTCGAGAAAGCCGGGGCCCATCTTCGGAAAATCATCCGTGACCTCCAGGAGGTGGCCCTGTCCGTTCGCATGATTCCCATTGATGTCGTGTTTCGGAAAATGGTCCGGCTGGTTCACGATCTGTCCGTGAAATCAGGCAAAAAGGTCAACCTGACCATCATCGGTGAAGACACGGAAATCGACAAGACGGTGGCGGAACTGATTTCGGATCCGCTGGTGCACCTGATCAGGAACGCCATCGACCACGGTATTCTAAGGAAACCCGACCGGCCCGACGGGACCGTGGACGGGCACATCATCCTTGAGGCCCGCCACGACGGGGGAGAGATCCAGATCCTCGTGAGCGATGACGGGACGGGACTTGATACGGACAGGATTCTCGAACGGGCCGTCAGCCGGGGGATTGTCGATAAAGACCCGGAAAGCCTGACCCGGCAGGACATCCACAACCTGATTTTTCATCCGGGCTTTTCCACCCGAGACACGGTCACCGATCTTTCCGGCAGGGGGGTGGGGATGGATGTGGTCAAGCAGAACATGGAGAAAATCAAAGGTCATATCCATGTCCACAGCAAACCCGGCAGGGGGACGACGGTGATTCTGGGGATTCCGCTGACCCTGGCCATCATCGACGGCATGCTGGTCCGGGTGGGCCGGACCCGTTTCACCATTCCCCTGTTGTCGATCCGGGAAACGATTCAGTCCGGGGCCGTCACCGTAACCACCACCATGGACGGACAGCAGATGATTCTTCAGCGGGGGCAGCTTGTCCCCCTGATTCATCTTGACCGGCTCTACGGGTTTGACCAGGCGGACGGCCTGCAGGACCATGACCTGATTGTGGTGGTCGAATACCAAAATGAGGCGGCCGGGTTTCTGATCGATGAGATTGTCGGCGAACAGCAGACCGTTATCAAGGCCCTGTCCGGTTATATGGATCAGGTCAAGGGGATTTCGGGCTGCACCATTTTAGGTGACGGTGAGGTGAGCCTGATTCTCGATGTGGGCGGGGTCATCGAAAAAGCCCAGGCATACGGATGGGCGCCCCAGCCTCTGGCTATTTAGGAAACCCTCGAGGGAACGATATGCGTGAGGACTATTATTATAGTGACGAGGATGACGACGAGGACGCTCAGAAAGACAAATATCTGAGTTTTTTTGTGGGCACCGAAGAGTACTGTGTGGACATCGCCTGCGTCATCGAAGTCATCGGGATGCAGAAAATCACCTATGTTCCCGAAATGCCGGATTTTGTCAAAGGCGTCATCAACCTGAGGGGACAGGTGATTCCCGTCACCGATGTCAGGACCCGTTTCGGTCTGGAAATTCGCGAGTACACGGAGAGGACCTGTATCGTTGTGGTTTCGGTCCGCGACAGCCTGGTCGGTCTGGTGGTCGATACGGTCAGCGACGTGCTCGATCTCCCTTCCGATCAGGTGGAGCCGCCCCCCATGGCCAATCGGCGGTTTCGCAACCGGTTCATTCAGGGCCTGGGCAAGCTTGGAGAGGACGTCAAAATCATCCTCGATCTTGAAAAACTGCTGTATGACGACAAGGACTCCGTCGATGACGCCCACGAGAACCCATGACACCGGCACCGTAACGGCACTTAGATCCCCTGGCCTTTCGTCCGAACCGTTTGCGACCATGGACATCAGCCCCGGTGAGTTCGAACGGATCCGCAGGCTGATTCTCGACTGTTTCGGCATCCGGCTGACCGATGAAAAACGGTCCCTGGTGGTGGGCCGGCTCCAGAATACCCTCCGCCTGAAAGGGTTCTCATGCTTCGACGATTATCTCGACCATGTGGAAAACGACGGCAGCGGCGAAGAACTGGGCGGCCTGATCGATCATATATCCACCAACCACACGTTTTTTTTTCGTGAGCCGGACCATTTCGATTTTTTTATCCGGACGGCCCTGCCGGAGATCGAGGCCCGACTCTCAGCGCAGAACGCCCGCGATGTCAGGGTCTGGTGCGCCGGCTGTTCGGCCGGTGATGAGGCCTATTCGTTCATGATCCAGCTTTTGGAGTATTTCGGCGAGCATTACGGCGCGTTGGACGCCGGGGTTCTGGCCACGGATATTTCGGAACGGATGCTGAACGAGGCGCGGCGGGGCGTCTATTCGGAAAAGCGGCTGACCGAGATCCCGTCGGCCCTGAAAAACCGCTATTTTAAATGCCTTGACAACGATTGCTATGAAATCATCGAGGCGGTCAGGCGGGAAGTGACCTTCCGGCGTCTGAACCTGAAAAATCACTCCTTTCCTTTCAAGCATAGATTTGATGTGATTTCATGTCGCAACGTGATGATTTATTTCGATGCCGAAATGAAAGATCAGTTGATCAGGGCTCTGTATGAACAGACCCGGCCGGGAGGGTATCTGTTTGTCGGTCATTCCGAAGCTCTGAACAGAAAAACGGTTCCCTACCGTTATGTCCTGCCCGGCATCTATCAAAAGGAGGGATGATGGACCATGAAAAAATCAGGGTCCTTGTGATCGACGACTCTCCTTTTGTCCGTGAGATCCTGACGACGGGCCTCAATCAGGACCCCCACATCGAGGTGGTGGGGACGGCATCGGATCCCTATTCGGCCAGGGACAAGATTGTTTCCCTGGACCCCGATGTGCTGACGCTGGATGTGAGCATGCCCAGGATGAACGGCCTGGAATTCCTCCAGAAACTCATGCCGCAGTACCCCCTGCCCACGGTGATGGTCAGTGCGTTTACGGGAAAAGGGGCCGCCGTGACCCTGGAGGCCCTGGAATACGGCGCCGTGGATTTTGTGGCCAAGCCAAGGTCCGGAAGGGAAAGCAGTCTTGCGGACATGCTGGTTGAGCTTCGGACCAAGATCAAAATTGCATCCACCGTGAATGTGTCCCATTGGAAAGCTCGCAAGCCCCTTTTGTTCCAGGCCTTCGCCCCGGCGTCGGGCGTCACGGGCTCCACAGGAACATTGGTCGCCTTAGGGGCGTCCACCGGGGGAACCGAAGCCATCCGGACGATCCTCATGCAGCTTCCCCCCACGGCCCCCGGCATGGTCATTGTTCAGCATATGCCCGAAAAGTTTACCGAGATGTTCGCCCGAAGGTTGAATGCCCAGTGCCGGATGCAGGTGTCCGAAGCGCGATCGGGCGATGTGGTCGAACCGGGACGGGTCCTGATCGCCCCGGGCAACCGGCACATGGAAGTTTACGAACGAAACGGTCGGTATGAAGTGCTGCTCAAAGACGGCGAGCCCGTGTCCGGCCACCGTCCGTCGGTGGATATCTTGATGCGGTCGGTGGCGCGTTGTGCCGGTCCCCGTGCCCTGGGCGTTTTGCTGACCGGAATGGGGGCCGACGGCGCCGAGGGGCTCCTCGACATGAAGCGGGCCGGAGCGCAGACCTTCGTTCAGGACGAAGAAAGCTCAGTGGTTTTCGGAATGCCGAAAAAGGCCTGGGAAATCGGAGGGGCGGATCGGATGCTGCCCCTTGATCAGATCGCCCATGAAATGATGCGGACCGTTTTCGGGGCCTCCCGGCTTCGGGCCAGGTCCTGACCAAGGGCGGATAGGCGAGCATAAACGGTGGAACCATGAATATTGCAGTGATTTGCGACAATCCTATCATTCAGCGCGTCCTTGAGAGCGAGTTCCATGACACGCGGTTTCGGCCTTTTTTCTTTCATTCGGGGCCGGAGGCCGTCGAACGTCTTTCTGCGGAACCGTTCAGCGCCGTGGTTCTGGCCTTTGTTCCCGTGGTCTGGCATACCCGGGAAATCCGTGAGCGGCAGATCACCCGAAAAGAGGACGGTGAGCCCATACCCATCCTGGGGGGGATGAGCGGCCATGACCGGGATGCCCAGAATGCCGCACGCAAGGCGGGCATCACCCGGATCATCGAAACCCCGTTCGAAGAAGGCGCTCTTAAGGCATCCCTGGAAGGCATGATCAAGCAGGGCATGAGTTTCAAAGGGCTGCGCGTGATGGTGGTCGATGACAGCCGGGCGGTGGTCAAGATTATTTCCGACGTGCTGTATGAACTCGGTATCGATATCGTCACGGCCCCGGACGGACAGAAAGCCTGGGATCTCCTGATGGACGAGTCGGTTGACTTCGACATGGTGATCACCGATCTGAACATGCCGGCGATGAGCGGGGAAGATCTGTGCCGGAATATCCGAAAGAGCGATCGGTTGAAGACCGTCCCCGTGATCATCCTCACCTCCCAGTCGGACAGGGCCACGGAAATCCGCATCTTCAGGGCCGGTGCTTCGGATTTCGTGGTCAAGCCCTTTATCAAGGAAGTATTTATTGCACGGATCAGTGTGCACCTCGAAAGCCGGCTGCTCAACAAGCGTCTCAACGACATGGTCACCGAGCGTACCGTGGATTTGGTTCAGGCCCGGGAAATGGCCGAAGCGGCCAGGGAAGCCGCTGAGGCGGCCAGTGAGGCCAAGAGCGAATTTCTGGCCAACATGAGCCATGAGATCAGGACTCCGATGAACGGGGTCATCGGCATGGTTGATCTTCTGTTTGACACGGATATGTCCGATGAGCAGCGGGATTACGCGGGAATCATCCGGCTCAGCGCGGAATCCCTTTTGTCGGTTATCAACGATATCCTGGACTTTTCCAAAATCAGCGCCGGGAAAATGGATATCGACACCATTGATTTCCATATCCGCGCCCTGATGGATGAAACAGGGGACATGATGGCCATAAGGCTTCAGGAAAAGAACCTGGATTATACCTGCGAGATCGAAAAGGATGTGCCGGCACAACTCTGCGGTGATCCGGGCCGCATCAGGCAGATTCTGATCAATTTTATCGGCAACGCCGTCAAATTTACCGAAAAGGGCGGCGTTCACGTCCATGTTTCGGTGGTCAAACAGAATCACCGTGAAGCGGTGTTGCGTTTCGAGGTCAAGGACACGGGTATCGGGATTCCAAACGAGCTTCTGGGCAAGCTGTTCCGTTCGTTCAGTCAGGTGGACGGGTCGATCAGCCGTCGTTTCGGGGGCACGGGCCTGGGCCTTGCCATCTCCAAGCGCCTGGCCGAACTGATGGGCGGGCAGGTCGGGGTGGAAAGCGTCGAAGGGCAGGGGTCCGTATTCTGGTTTACCGCCGTGCTTGAAACGAAAAAAACATCGGAGAGGCCCGTGGGCTCCCCGCGCGAGTCCCTGACCAGCCGCCGTATTCTTGCCGTGGATGACAACATCACCAATCTTCAGATTATTTCCGCCTATCTGGAATCCTGGGGCTGTCGCTACGCCACGGCGGGGGGCTGCCGGGAGGCGCTGGACATGCTGAAGACCGCCGCCAGGGACAAAGACCCCTTTCACATGGTCCTGACCGACCACATGATGCCGGGCATGGACGGCGAGGCCCTGGGCGCCGCCGTCAAAGCGGATGAGGCTCTTGCCGACACCATTCTCGTCATGCTCAGTTCCCGGGGGCAGCGTGGCGACGCCGGGCGTTTGAAAAAGATCGGGTTTTCCGCTTATCTGACCAAACCGATCAAACGGACCCAGCTTTACGAGTGCCTTGATCTGGTTCTGGACACGGTGACGCGCCGCGGTCCGGACATGACGGCCGTAACCCAACTGGTCACCCGCCACACCCTTGCCGAAACGAAGCTTGCGGCATCGGCGCGCCTTAAGGTCCTTGTGGCCGAGGACAATCCCGTCAACCAGACGCTGATCTTGCGAATTCTCGAAAAAAGAGGCTTTTCGACGGGACTGGCCCAAAACGGGCTGGAGGTGATCGAGGCTCTTGAAAAACAGCATTACGACCTGATCCTGATGGACATGCAGATGCCGGAAATGGACGGCATCGAAGTGACCCGGATTATCCGGGGCAAGGGCCCCGAGGTCTCCTACCGCGATATCCCCATCATCGGCGTTACGGCCAACGCCATGAAACGGGACATGGAACGCTGTCTGGACGCAGGTATGAACGCCTACGTCGCCAAGCCCATCAAAGCCCAGTCCCTCTTCGACGCCATCGACCGCTTCGTTCGACCCTGTCCCGACCACACTATCTGATACGCCGGTACGGCTTAGGTTAACGTCACTGCGTTTATTTAACCCATTTGATGTTTTGATGATAGTCGGAACGCATCATCGAATCAAATGTCCTCCGGCGTCAATCCGGCAGTCCTTGATCTCATAAGGATCGGCCGGTTCTGTCCTTTCCTCGAGAAAACCGGTGAAAAAGAAAGGCCGCTGCAGCCCACAGCGCCGCCGTCAAAAGCAGGATGCCGGTAGCGGGGGATGACAAGGCCTGGGAGACGAAGCAGAAGGAACTGCCGTCGTCGGGCCAGGTCCGGTCGCTGAGGGAACTGCCGTCGTTGGTCACCTGGCGAAAGGCGATGCCCCCGGGGCCGTCGGCAACCATGACGCCCCGGATGGTGGCCTGTCCGGTCAGGGATGTGGACGACGGGACGATGATTTCGGTGGCCAGGATGGCCGAGCCCCGTCCGTAGGATGCCGCATATCCCATGAATTCAGGGTGTTCCATGTCGGTGACCTGATAGAGTAAAATGGCCCGGTCCGGGTTGTCCGTGAGGACGTAGAGGTGGGTGTCGGTGCTGTCGGCGAAGACGGCCACATCGATGGCGTCGCCGTAGGCCGAGGTGTCGATGGTTGCCGCCGTGACGGGGTCCAGCTCAAGGGGCGCGTCGTCCTGGAACAGCCGGATGAGTTTCACGCCGCCCGCACCGTCGGCCAGGGCGGCATAATCACCGGAATGATTGGCTTTGGCGAAGACGCCTCTGGCGTCGGTGCCGTCGATCGTGACAATCTGCGTCGGCAAGGGCGGAATCTGCAACTGATCAGGGTGCTCGTCATCGGGGTTCAGACGGACGATGACAAGGCCTTCAGCGCCTGCCGGAACCATGGCGTAGAGGGCGTCCCCCCGGGCGTAGGCAGTGACGCCGCGGGCCGTCTCGGCGCCCAGGGACAGGTCGATCGGCCGGGGGGTATAGACGGCCGGATTGTCGATGTCGGTGGGGGCCGACACATCCACCACCCACAAATCTTCATCGGGGTCCGTGGTGGCGGCGACAAGCAGGGAGCCCATGGGTTCCACATCGATCACGTCACCGCTCGCGATTCCAATGTTGGACCCCGGGACGAGGATAGGATCGGCGGGGCCGCCTTCATTTGAAATTTCGAAGACCTGGATGCCTGCGTCGCCGTCGGCCACGTAGGCGTAAGAGTTCCATTCATTGATGCAGGCGGCTTTGGCCGTTCCCGGAGTACTTATAAAACGCTCGTGGATGGGCAGCGCCGGGGAGGCGTACCGGGTGATGACGGTTTCGCCTTCCTCGTCGGCGGTCTGGGGTTTGAGCCTAAGCAGGGTCAGTCCGCCGCCGGCTCCGGCGATGTTGTCCGCGATATACACGATGCCCAGGTCCTTCTGGACCCAGAGGCCATGGGCGTTCACCATGGTCCGGGAAGGGGAAAGACCGGGCGGGTCGGTGATGGTGACTTCCGGATCAGCGTCGGGGTCCACGGTCAGATCGACCTTGTAGAGTCCTTCATGGATCGACATGATGTAAGCGGAGTCAGTCTCCACCATGACACTGTTGGCCCCGGTCAGCGGATAGCGGCTGATGGCCCGGGGGGCCGACGGATCGGCCACATTGACGACATTCAGCCCGAAATAGTTGGACTGGCCGGTAGGATCGTAGTTTCCGTGGGTCGTGATAAAGAGATACTCGTTGAATTTGTCAAAGCCCCGGGGAAAAAAGAGCAGCAGGGTCTGTTTGGTGTCGTCGTCGCCGCTCGGGTCGTAGTCGGGGTTCGTCGACTGGGAGAACACAGGTTCGACCACGTCGTTCTCGGGATCGACGTCACAGATGATCAGGTCATGGATGGACGCTTCCGTGCAATAGGCCATGGTGTCCCGAACCAGAAGGGAGCCCGTGGCAATGACCGAGGGCATCTGGGTCAGGTCCGGTGCGGCAATGGTGAGAGGCGTGACATCGAATCCTGAGATGGGAAAACGCGCGATCAGGGGCAGTTTGTTCGAATTCATCAGGACAACGGCATGGACATTCGTGTTGGGACCCTCGGCATAGAGGTCGATCCGCATGGGGGTCATGATGTCCTCGCCGGACACGAGATTCTGCCATCCTTTTTCAAGGGGGATGTCCGGTACGGAAACATCGAGAACCCTCAGGCCGTAACTGTAATCCGCGATAAACAGATAATTCCCGTGAAGGGCGATATCATAGGCGTTGATGCGGTTGACGGAGGCGTAGTGGGCTGAGGTGGTGTACACATGGTCCGCTGATGCATCCGGGGTTTCAAGGGGGGCCAACGGGTTCTGGACATTGACGACCCGGATGCCGGAAAAGCCGCAGGCCGCAAAAAGAAGATGCCGATCATGATCATACAAAAGAGCCCTTATGCCCTCACTGATCGAGGACAGTCTGATGTGGGCCGAAAGGGTGAGGTCGCTTTTGCTGAACACGTTCAGCGTGTCGCCGTCGCCGACGAATACGACATCGAGGTCGGGGTGACCGGCGATGGCCTTGGTCTGGGCCACGGGCCAGCGTGAGCCGGTGCCGACGAACTGGTCGGCCCGGGCCGTTTCAGTGAGTATGGACGCGACCAGCAGGCACATCACGGTGACGATCTGTTTCATCCGGAATCCTTTCGTTTTTGAACCGTCCGGTCCCGGTAGCGGCCTTGGACCTTCTGATGACGGGAGTCGCTTAAAAAAACACCCGTCGTGCCATGGGCCGGTGCGGGGTCATTGAACATATGTCAGATATAATTGAACGATTGTAAAGAGTCAATGCGAGAGTGTCGGATTCGGGAGATCTTAAAGGGTCTTTTCCCAGCCGGTTATCGGCTCAAAATCAGGATGGGCACGCTGCGCTTTACCCATCCTACCTTGTTTCGCCCGTAGGATGGGCAACGCGCAGGGTGCCCATCAGCTGAATTATCGTGAATTGTCGGTATGCGCCTCACCCCGCGATCGGATGCTCCGTGAGCCAGGCCGAGAGGCGGGCCAGCCCCTCGTCGGTGGAGATCAGGGGCCGGTAGCCCAGATCCCGTTTGGCGGCGCTGATGTCGAAATAATGGGAGGTGCCCAGTTCATCGGCCACGAACCGTGTCATCTTCGGTTCGCCGGGCAGGCGGAAGAGGGCGTAGATCCCTTCCAGGACCGCGCCGACACACCAGACCACCCGGTGGGGAAGGGTGCGGGTGATGGGGGGATGGCCTGCGGCGGCAAGAATGCCGTTGATCATGTCCCACATGGGGATGGGGTCGTCCTGGCTGATGAAATAGACCCGGCCGGACAGGGCAGAGCTTTCGGAGAGTTTTTCATGGGCCAGCACATGGGCGTGGGCCGCGTTGTCGATGTAGATGGTGTCCACCAGGTTGTTTCGTTTTCCCACCTTGAACAGCTTTTTGCGACGCTGGATGACCCGGGGCACCAGATGGTTGTCGCGGGGGCCCCAGATCAGATGAGGACGGAGGATGACGGCGGAAAGGCCCCGGTTGCGCTCGGCGTCGAGCACGATGTCTTCGGCCATTTTCTTGGTTTTGATGTAATGGGTGTGGAAGACCTCGGTGTAGGGCACGGATTCGTCCACCCCTTCCATGTCCCCCGCCGTGAACACCACGCTGGGGGAGCTGGTGTGGACCAGATGATGGATACGGTGGCGCACACAGGCGTCGACCACGTGTTCCGTGCCCAGGGTGTTGGTGGTGTAATAGTCCTCGTAACGCCCCCAGACACCGGGTTTGGCCGCTACGTGAAACACGGCGTCCATGCCCCGGACGGCCCGGTCCACATCGTCGGGGTCGGTAAGGTTTCCCTGGATCTGGGCGGCCCCCAGGTCATCCAGGCTGTCATAGCGATTCCGGGAGAAGCTTGTGACCTCATGCCCCTTGTCCATAAGCATCTTCACAATGGCGAATCCGAGAAAGCCGCCGCCGCCGGTGACGAGAATCTTCTGTGTGTCGGTCATCTGCGCCTCGTTTTTAAATTATTGCACCTTCACCTTCGTTTCAGCCCAGTCTTTAAGTTTCTCGCGGAATATCTTGGAATTGTGACGGATATCCACGGGAAAGGAAGGGTGGAACAGAAGGTGGCGGATTGTTTTGGTGTTTTCGAAGGTCTGGGCCAGGGCCAGGAGTTCGTTTTGGATGCGTTTGCGTTCACGCCGGGGTGTTTCGGGTTTCAGCTCGATGATGATCACCGGAATCTGGCTGCCTTTGGAGCCGATGCCCACCAGGGCGCTGCGGTAAACGTCCGGATGATTGTTGAAAATCGCTTCACAGCTGATGGTGTAAAGGGTGTCCCGTCCCGTTTCCACCCGGTGATTTTTCCGGCCGCAGAACCAGATGCGGCCGTTGTTGTCCAGCCAGCCCAGATCCCCCATGCGGTGGCGGATGTGGCCGTTTTCATGGATCTTGGCCATGCGGTCGGCTTCGGGATTGTTGTAGTACTCTGTGGTGACCAGGCTGCCTTTGACCGTGATTTCACCCACCACGCCCGGAGGAACCTCCAGGTCGTCGGACCACTGTTCAATGGGGTCGTCGCTGATCCGGATGATCCTGACGTCCGCGTCCTCGATGGGACGGCCGATGCAGGTGCCGTATCCGTCTTCGCTGAACTGCCGGGTTTCACGGAGGATCTCGTCGCTTTCAATGGACAGGATGGGCACCGACTCCGTGGCGCCGTAGGGTGTGTGAACCTGGGTGTCGCCGGTGAACATGGATGTGAACTGCTCGATGTTGGACGGAAGCACCGGGGCTCCCGCCGAGACAACCCGTTTGAGGGACGGAAGTTTGACGCCGTGGTCCTTGCCGTATTTTCCCACCCGGTTCAAGAGAGCCGGGGAGGCGAACATGTTGGTGACCCCCTGATTCTGAATCGCCTCGATGATTTTGACCGGATTGACCCTGGCCGGTTTGGTGGGGTCCATGTCCGGGATGACGGCCGTCATGCCCAGGGCCGGATCGAACAGGGCGAACAGGGGAAAGGTGGGCAGGTCGATCTCGTCGGCCGTGATCTTGAAGTGGGCCTGAATGTTCCGAAGCTGGGCGTCGAAGGTGCCGTGGGTGTAGACCACGCCCTTGGCCGGGCCGGTGCTGCCCGTGGTGAACAAAATGGCCGCCGTTTCATCGGAAAGGGTCCGTGCGTATTCAAAGGGCTCGTCGGACACATGGCGGATCTGATCGAGGGTGTGTCCCCCCCAGAACAGTCTGCGGCCCACGGTGACCCAGGTTTTCACCGAGGTGAAAAAACGGGAGGCGACGGTCCGGAGCACGTGGGCCAGGGGAATGCCGATAAAGGCCTCGGCTTCGGTGGATGCGAGGCATTCGAGCATGCGTTTCACGCCCATGCCCGGATCGACCACCACGGGGACGGCGCCCGCCTTGAACAGGGCGAAGGTCAGAATGAAAAAATCGATGCAGGGTTTGACCATCAAAATGGTCTTGGTACCCCGGACGATGCCGATGGAGGCAAGGCCCTGGGCCAGGCGGTCCGATTCCCGGTCCAGCTGCGCAAAGGTCAGGTGGGAATAGGTGACCCGACCCTTTTGATCGCGGCCCGCAGGGTAGACCACGGCACGTTTGTAAGGCTGTTTCTCGGCTTGCAGTTTCAGATGGGCGGCCACATTGACCGTGGTAAATTCGTTCATCGGCATCATCACTTTTTGAATCGGTCTCGGGTTTTTTCAAAAAAACTCCGGGCCTCGTCAATGGCCCGAAGCTTGTCGGTCAGGGTTTTGGACTGCACGATGACCGCCTCGGTTTTTTTCAGGAATTCGTCTTTTTTTTCGTCGATCAAAGCCTGGCCGGTTTCGGGGTTGACCGTGACGGAGACGTACAGCATTTCAATCTGTTTTTCAAATTCGGAACGGATCTTGGTGAGGGCGGAAAGGTTCGCGGTCCAGGCCTTGGCCTCGGCCTCGGCGATTTTCTTCTGGTCCGGATAGGTTTCGCCCACGGCCGAGATACGGGCGATTTCACCTTCCGTTCGGCGGATTTCCTCATCGAGAGAGACAAGCATCGCGTAGGCGTCGGGAAGCCGTTCAAAGGAGAAGGCGACAATTTCGGGAGGCAGGTCAATGGTCTCCATGACCGCCGGTTTGTTGCCCATCAGAAAAAGGTAGACGGCGGCTCCGGAAAGGGCCAGGGCAACCGTTAAGACCAGCGCGAGGATCATTTTTTTTCGCGATGATTTCTTTGCCTTTTTTTTGGTGTCCTTGTCATCCGCCATCATATCACCCGTCGTTATTCATCCAGCGGATGCTTGGCCAGAAAGGCCTCGATATGGGCCAGAATTTTATCCGGGGCGTCTTCCAGAAGATAGTGGCCCGCACTGGGGAACAGCCGGGCATGGACCCGCGGGAAACGCCGCTTCCACTCGTTGAAATAGTCCATGGTAAAGACGAAATCGTGTTTTCCCCAGACGATGGTCATGGGGATGTCTGAAAGGGTGTGGAGATTCTCGTCCACGGATTTGACCAGATCGTAACTGGGATCTTTCGGCGTGAGGGGGATGTCCTGCACGAACCGGTAAGTGGCGATGCGGTTCTTCCAACTGTTGTAGGGAAGAATCAGCCCTTTTTTGACATCGGGGGCAAGGGGCCGCCGGGGGGCCATGTACAGGGCGGCCCGGGCGAAAAGATTGAAGCCCAGGGTGGCGATTTTCGCAAAGGGCGTGATGTAGCGCATGATCCATAGCCGCAGGGGAATACCCCGACCCGGCGGAAAGAAGCCCGAGGTGTTGGTGATCACCAGGCGACCGATCCGTTCCGGCCGGCGAAGGGCGTAGCAGAGGCCGATCATGCCGCCCCAGTCATGGACGATGAGGGTGAGCTTCCGGTCAAGGTTCAGGTGATCGATGAGGGTTTCAAGGTCATCCACCCGGCTTTTCAGGCGATAGTCGTATTGGTCCGTGCCGGGTTTGTCCGACAGGCCGCAGCCGATGTGGTCCACGGCGATGGTCCGGTATGATCCGGACAGTCCCGCGATCAGGTGACGGAAGTAAAAGGACCAGGTGGGATTTCCGTGAATCATGATCAAAGGATCGCCGGAGCCTTCGTCGATGTAGTGGTAGTTGAAGCCCCGGACGGAAAGGTAATGGGAGTCAAACGGGTACAGATGCCGGATGTCGGTCAGATCCATGGTCGTCATGTCAATGGGTTTCCTTGAGAATAATCGGTGAACAGGTCGTTTATAGACGACAAAGGGCCGCCGATGCAATGATAAATTCGGTCCGACCTACCATTCGACGGCCAGCATCATGCAGTTCAGGCCGCTGCCGATACCCAGGAACCCCACCAGATCGCCCTTCTGGAGAAAGTCCCTCTCCGAGGCGATGGCCGCCGTCAGGGGGAGGGACACGGTGCCGATATTCCCCAGATACGGGTAGGTGGCGTAGTCTTTGTTCGTGTCGATGCCCAGGGTTTCCATGATGAGCTTCTGGTGGGCCGACCCCACCTGATGGCAGATGACCTTGTCCGGCTGGTCCGGCCGGAGTTTCATTTCCTGTTTGAAGGCTTCGAAGGTGTCCTTGCCCAGTTTGGTTCCGTGGTTGAGAACCCCGACCGAGTCGGTTTCCATGTAAACCTGGGCCCCGGCTCCCATGACCCCCGCATCGGGGCCCCAGATGCACAGTTTGTGGTGCTCCACGGCGTTTCTAAGGACGCCGCCCTTGAGCCGGTGACCCTTGTCCGAAATCTCGGCTGCGGTGAGGAGCACGGCCACGGCGCCGGAACCGCCGGTCATGGTGGCGATGGTCTTCCGGAAGGCCTCCATGGTGGGATCGGCGATCAGCCGGTCGATGGTCAGGTCGACAATCTGGCGGGCCGATTCGGACGACACCACGATCCCGGCCTTGATCTGGCCCAGTTCGATGGCGTTGGCCACCTGGATCATGCCGGTCAGAACCCCCAGGCAGGCGTTGGACACGTCGTAGACCACCGCATGGGAACCCACCCCGATGCAGTCGGCCACCGAGCAGGCCGTGGCCGGTTCGATGTTGTCGCGGCAGACACCGCCGTAGATGACCATGCCGATGTCGGCGGCCGACAGGCCCGATTTGGCCAGAGCCCGTTTGGCGGCGATGGACGCTCCTTCGTGCATGGAGTGACGGTGATGCCAGTACCGTCGTTCGTAAATGCCGGTCAGAGCTTCGAGCTGGCCCGGATTCAGGCGCATTTTTTTGTAGACCGGCTCCAGTCGTTTTTCCAGATCGCTGGAGCTGACCACCACCGGTGCCAGTTCATAGCCGAATGAATCGATGTAGACCTTCGAGTAGTTCATGATCACGCAATCCCCCAATAACGTTCAATATCACTTCGGGTGACTCCCGATAGCTTCATGGACATGTCCCGGAACATGACGATGTGCTGGTCGTGGGCGAACATATGGGCGTCCGCCAGCACATAGGGTTCCGGATTGTATCCGATTTCCTTGATATCAACCTGATAGAACACATGCTTTGTCGCAACGGTCACCGGTCCCCGGCATTTGAGCACGCTTTTTACGTTGGGGATCGGTTCACAGACGACATCGGTCAGATCGGTGATCCATCCCATGCGCATGGTGAAGATGCGCAGTGTGTGCATGCAGCACTCGTACATCAGGGTGCCGGGCATGACCATGTCGTCGACGAAATGGCAGGTCAGAAACCAGTCATCCGGATGGATGTCCGCCTGGGCCCTTATGGAACCCAGACCGTAACGGCCTCCGGCCGGGTCGATTTCAAGCACCCGGTCCACCAGCTTCATGCGACCGCCGGGGATGACCATGGACGGTGAAATCCGCCTGGATTTGAACAACGGTCCGAAGGCGCCTTCCGCATCCCCCCGCCTGAGCGCGTCGACCTGATTGTCGGTCAGACTGTAAGTCTCACCGGAATGGAAAAAAGAGGTGAGATCCTTCCAGTCGGCGGCAAGCACTCCGGGAACGCGGGCGGTTTCCTCTGCGGTGAGGATGATGCCGCCGGAGTCTTTGACCTCTTTTTCGGTGAAGAAACCGGCACAGCCGTTTCGCATGCTGATGATGTGGCGGTCGCCGATGTAGCCGTTGAACCGGAAGAAAAACAGGTAGGTCTCTCCCTGGTGGATGAACCGGTCGATGTCGATGACATAACGGATCGTGTCGCCGGGTTTGGGCAGGCCGCTGTGAAACTCGGCCACGGCGTCGAGCAGCCGGTAGCTGCGCTTGCCTTTGACGGCCAGATCGATGCCCAGGTAGGAGCAGAGAAAGAGATCGGCCTGACCGGCCTCGATGGAGATGCACACCGGGCAGCGTCCGCCGTCCAGATACCAGGCTCCGGGAAGGACATCGTGCTCGGTCACCACCGTGCCGGAGCCCAGCGAGCCTTTTTCACCTGTAACGGACATGATCCGGTCCACCAGCATCAGGGGTTCGTCGGGCAGACGGACCCGGACCTTGTACGTGTCGACCTCATCGAACATGGGGCCCAGCACCTTGCCGATGGAGCCGATGGCGAATTCCATGCACATGTCGCGGGGAAACGTCGGTTCCGGCCGGGGCGGCGCCTTCGGTTCGAAGACGGGTTCCACAGGAATCGTCAACGGTGCGGGGGTCTGCGGAATGTGCCGGGCGACGGGGGGTGTTTTCGGATCGCAGGCAAAGGGCCGGTCGATCACAAGGGCATCCGCCAATGCCGGATCACCCGCGGAAACAGCCCGGCCGATCAGGTCACTCTGGAAGTCCAGGGCGTCGGCAAAGGCCCGGGTCATGGTTTGGGAAAATTCGAGGTACCGGGTGTGGGCCCGGGCCGTCTGGGCGATGGTGTCCTCGAAGGATCGGAGGGTCTGCCCGAAAAAATCATGATCGATCGCATCCGTCTGGCCCGAACATGCCGGGGTGATGACCGGGCGACCGGGCCGAATGGGCCGGACGCCTTCCGGAAGCACGCCTGAGAGGGGCGGGCCGCAAACGGGCAGGGTCACCGTTTTTGCTCCGGGCTTGCGCGTCATGGCCGACACGGGTTTCAGAGGGGCCGTGCCGGGTTTTGTGTGAGCGTCTTCGTCGGGGGCATTTTCGATGATCACGTGGCAGACGTTGCCGTCCGGACTGATGGAGCCCAAAAGGGCTCTGCGGACCGGCGTGTCCCAGGCTTTTTTCGCAGCGGGTGCGTTGAAGGTCCGGATGTCAAACGGTGATCCGCCGGAAAGGCCATGGGGTCCAAAGGGGGGGATCGTCCGCTGATAGACGCACAAACAGGTTTTGATCAGGGCCGTCAGCCCCGATGCCGCTCCGGTCTGGCCGGTGACGGGACTGGTACACCCCAGGGCCACGGGACCGGACACGCCGCTGAAACAATCGCTGACGGCCCGGGCTTCGGCGCTGTCTTCGGGCACAAAGCCGCCGGCGTGGCATTCGATATAACCGATGGCGGACGGGGTCAGCCGGGCATCGGTGAACGTCCGGTCAAGGGATGCGGCGTAGGCGTCTGCCAGATGGTCCGGACCGGCCACGGCCCCGCCGACGCCTTTGATCACGGCATAGATCCGGTCTCCGTCGGTCCGGGCCTGATCCAGACGCTTGAGGACCACGGCGACGGCGCCTTCACCGGGCAGGGTCCCCGGCGAGGCCGGATCAAAGGGCGTGATGGTGTCCGAATGGGACCAGGAACGCTGGTGCCGCATGGTGACCAGATTGCGGATTTCGCCGGGAAGATCCACGGCTCCGGCAAGGAACAGATCGGCCTCGTTGTTCTGGATGGCCCGAAGGCCGACGGCCAGGGCCTTGAGGCCGGACGTGTCCTCACCGGACACGATGAAACTGGGGCCTCCCAGCCGGAACTCCTTGGCCACGCGGCTGGCGATGATTCCGCCAAGGGCGCCGGTGGTCCGGGCGGCGGTCAGGGGCGGCTGAACCTGTTTTTTGAGATCCGACAGCCAGACCTGTTCCTGATCGGGGGAAAGCCCCAATCCATAGTCACGGTTCCAGGAACTCACCTGGTTTTCCAGGTTCCAGCGCAGATGGAAGTTGGCGGCCTCGAAATCCTGGTTCATGCCGATGGCCGTTCCCATGCGGGGCCGGTCCTCGCGCCTTGCAAGGCCCGCATCGTCCATGGCCCGGGCCGCCGCCTTGAGCATCAAAAGATGCTGGGGCAGGATGTCCGCAAATTCATTGGGGGGGATGTGAAATTCGCCGATGGAAACCGTCAGCCCGTTCAGGTAATTCCCCCGGGGCAGGGGGGTGCCGGCAAGGTGTACCAGAGCGGCCCTGTCCGTACCGCGAAGGCGTTCGGCAGGGGCCGGCGAACCGGTCATGGGTCGGGCGTCAAAGATAAGATCCTGAAATCCAGACAGATCATCCGTCGGACCGAACACCGCTCCAAGACCCACGATGGCCACATCGGGCCGTTTGGGATCGGGCATGGCGGGAACCGCATAAGTTTTGGCACGGGTCGGTTCCCATTCCTCCATCAGGACATGGGCGTTGGTCCCTCCGAAACCGAATGCGCTGACGGCGGCCCGTCGGGGTCGGTGTGCGGGCCGGGGCCAGGGGGCGGCCTGGCTTAAAACGGTAAAGGGTCCGTCGATCAGGGGACTGCCGGAGGCCGGGGCCTTAAAATTCAGGGACGGAGGCAGGGTTTTGCGGGTCAGTGAAAGGATGCTTTTTAGCGCGCCGGCGATGCCCGCGCCGGTCAGAAGGTGGCCGATCATGGATTTGACGCTGCCGATGGCGCACTGGTTCCGGGTCCATCCGGACGATCCCCAGACCGCGCGCAGGCTCTTGAGTTCGATGGCGTCGCCCACCGGCGTACCGGTGCCGTGGCATTCGATATGATCCACATCGACGGGAGACCAGCCGGTGGTCGCATAGGCAAGGCGCATGGCCCGGACCTGGCCTTCCGTGTCCGGCGCCAGAAGGTTGCCGCCGATATCGTTGGTAAGGCCCGCACCGTGGATCAGGGCGTGAATGGTGTCCTTGTCGCGCAGGGCGTCATCCAGACGTTTGAGAACGATGATGCCGGCACCTTCGCCGACCACCAGACCGTCGGCCGAGGCGTCGAAGGGGGCGCAGACGCCCGAGGGGGACAGGGCCTTGAGCTGGGTGAACCCGGCCTGGGTGAACAGGGATTCGGGGCGGGACACGCCCCCGGCCAGCATCATGTCCGCCCGGCCTGAGGCAAGTTCGTCGCAGGCCAGTTTGATCGCATACAGGGATGAGGCGCAGGCGGCATCCAGTGTGTAACTCCCGCCGCCCAGATCAAGACCTCGGGCCAGGAGCGCACCGGGCAGGGCCGTCACCCGTGAGGCCAGACATTGGGCCGGTGAGAGCGGGGCCATGGTGTGAAGGATATCATCGCCGAACATGGAGGCCTCGACGGTTTTCCCGAGAATCTCCCGGGTGACCCGTGACGCGGCGTCCGTGGGCAGGGCGATGGCGGCGAGAATGACGCCGCATCGTTTCCTTAGATCGTCGGTGGTCCGAACCGACCTAAGGGCGTCCCGTCCTGCGGTCAAAGCCAGGTGATACATGGGGTCCAGTTCCGAAAGCAGGCCGGGTGAAAGAGCAAATCCTTCGGCGTCAAAATGGAAATTCCGGATCAGACCGGCTTTCCGGGACAGGGTTCTGTCCGGTGCGACCGTTTGTGCGACCGTCCGGGCCGGATTCAGAATCCACCGGTCTTCGGGGACCTCGCCGATGGCGCAGATGCCGCCTTCGATATGGGACCAGAAGGTGTCGATGTCGTTTGCGCCGGGGAAAACCCCGGCCATCCCGACCACGGCGATGGGTGAATGTGACGTCATAAATTAAACATTGCTTGGTTTGAGGTTGTCGATAATGGAGCCATACTATAATGAGGGGCTTTTGAAAGGCAAGGTGCAAGGCGGGACGGCATGTAATACTTTTGTAAATCAGGCGAATGAACCCGACGAGCTGCCCCTGTCCTTCACTAAATCCTTTCGACTCGAAGGTGATTTTGATATGAATGGATTCCGATCGTGCCCGTCACCGCTTCGGCTGGTACGGACCATTTCAATTGCCAACACGGAGGCCCAATCCCATGACACCCAGAAAACGCATTGCCCTGATCGCCCACGACGCCCGGAAAATGGATCTCCTTGAGTGGGCGGACAAGAACCGGGACATTCTGTCCCGGCATGACCTCTGCGGCACCGGCACCACCGGCGGACTGATCGCCGAAAAATGCGGGCTCGATGTCCGGCGTTACAAGAGCGGTCCTCTGGGCGGCGACCAGCAGATCGGCGCCCTGATCGCCGACATGGGCCTTGATATCATGATTTTTTTCTGGGATCCCATGGCGGCCCAGCCCCACGACGTGGATGTCAAGGCCCTGCTCCGGATGAGCGTGCTGTACAACGTGGCCGTGGCCTGCAACCGGGCCTCCGCCGACTTTCTTATCTCAAGCCCCCTGATGACCGCGAATTACAACGCCGAAATCAAAGATTACAGCCGATACATTCCCAAACCCCTTTAAGTCCTCATTTCTCTGACAGGTCGTTTCGCTTTGGAAGCGGCCTTACTTTGACGGCGGCGTTAAATCAGGGCAATCGCATGTATTGTATGGCCCCCTGAGGGACGTGTTTCACGAGCAGGTTCCATATGATGGTGTTAGGCTTTGACAAATCATGTTTCCTTCGTGCTCTTCGTGTGCTTCAGGGAGCGCAGCGACCGGGTGGTTGAATGATTTAACCACGAAGGTCACGAAGAGCCACGAAGAAAAGAGCCGGAGTTCTTTTCTATCATGACCTTGGATACGCATAATGATGATACAGGTAAGATACTCCGGCCTGTCGTGGTCGTGAATGTGAAAAAACGATAAATGCGATTGTCCTGTTTCGAAAAAACAGAGTTGACCTTTTGCAGACGGAGTCTTAATGTATGTCCATGGATACCCTACTGGGGTATGGTATTAATCAGGGACGGAGGAGAGATGATCAACGAAGCGGTGAAGAGCGAGGCCATGACGCGGCTCAAGAAGGTGGAGGGGCAGATTCGGGGAATCATGAAGATGGTGGAGAATGAAAAATACTGCATCGACATCATCAACCAGATTACCGCAGCGGAAAAAGCGCTGTCGGGTGTCTCCCGGATCATCATGAAACGGCATGTGGAAAGCTGTGTGGCCTCGGCCATCAGTCTGGGGCAGGGGCAGCAGGCCATCGATGAGCTGGTGGAGACCATCTACAAGGTCCGCAAGGGTTGACGGCCTGAGGTGTTGAAAGGAGTAACGGCATGGATTTTATTGTGTATTTGATCAGGGAGATCGCCTTGTTTTTCAATGAGGTGGCGATTTACCTGCTGTTCGGTTTTCTGGTGGCGGCGATTCTGCATATTTTTTTTCCCGAATCGCTGGTTCGGAAGCATCTGGGGAAAAACTCCATGGGCTCGGTCGTCAAGGCCACCCTGTTCGGTATTCCGCTTCCCTTATGTTCCTGCGGGGTGGTGCCGGTGGCCACCTCGCTGAAAAACAGCGGGGCCTCCAAAGGGGCCACGGTGTCGTTTCTGATTACCACGCCGGAAGTGGGGGCCGACAGTTTTCTTGTCACCTACTCCCTGCTCGGGTGGGTGTTCGGGGTGTTCCGTGTGGTCTCGTCCATCGTGACGGGTTTCTTCGCCGGACTTCTGGTTAACCTTTTCGGGAAAAACGACGAGGGAACCATGCTGCCCATGGCGGTCATGGAAAAAAAAGAATCCATGAAAGACCGGGCTCGCAATACGCCGCGTTATCTGGAATACGAACTTCTGGGTTCCATTGCCAATCCGCTTCTTTTGGGGTTTCTGATCGCGGGGCTCATCGCCGTGTTTATTCCCGAGGGCTTTTTCGAGCGGTACATGGGAAGCGACTTTCTGTCCATGCTCCTGATGCTGGTCATCGGGATTCCCATGTATGTCTGCGCCTCGGCCTCCACACCCATCGCCGCCTCGCTGATCATGAAAGGCATGTCCCCCGGGGCGGCCCTGGTCTTTCTGCTGACCGGCCCCGCCACCAACGCCATCGGCATTACGACGATCGCCAAGGTCGTGGGCAAACGTTCCGTGGGCATTTATCTGACTGTTATCTGTGTGGCCAGCCTGACCGCAGGCTATGTGTTGAATCTGTTCGTGGGGTATTTCGGCTTCAGCCGGGTGATCACGCTCCATCACCAGGGCATGCTGCCGTCCTGGCTCAAGCTCACCGGGTCGGCGATTCTGGCTGCCATGCTGATCTGGTATTATCTGGACACCCGGGTGCTTGCCGCACTTAGGAAAAGGAAGGTGAATATGGCTGAAAAAGTTGTCCTGAGCGTATCGGGCATGAACTGCATGCACTGTTCGAATTCGGTAAAAAAAGCGGTGGAAAGCGTGGAGGGAACCTCCAACGTCAATGTGGATCTCTCTGCCAAACGCGTGGTCTTCGATATCCGGGAGAACGCCTTTGTCGACAAGGTGAAAAACGCCATTACCTTTGCGGGGTTCACCGTGGACAATACCTGATTGCTCAGTGTCAAGGCGGCGTCCGTTCAGGGCTTTTTCCCAAGCCAGATCGTGTGGCGTCCACCTTTACCGGGTTTTCGTGAACGGACAGTCAGGATTTCGGTGATGAATCCGCACCGGGTAAGGCGCTTTGTAAAGGCCGGGTCGTCTCCGGCGGACCAGACGGCCAGAATGCCCCGGGGCCGAAGGGCGGCGAAGGAGAGGGCCAGGCCGGTTTCGTTGTACAGTCGGTTGTTGGATGTCTGGGTCAGGCCCGCAGGACCGTTGTCCACATCAAGGATGACGGCGTCCCAGGCAGACTGGTCACGGTCGATGATGCGGGCCACGTCCGTCGTGACCGCCGACACCCGGTGGTCTTTAAGGGCGTGTCCGGCAAGATGACCCAGGTATTCCCGGTTCCAGCGAATCACGTCGGGAATCAGCTCGGCCACTATGACAGCGGCGTCAGGACCCACGTGGCGGAGGACCTTGGAAAGGGTGAAGCCCATGCCCAGGCCGCCGATGAGGATGCGGTGCTCTGCAGACGGTTCGAGACGGCGGCAGGTCTCCCGGGCCAGGGCCTCTTCCGATCCGTGGACCCGGCTGTTCATCAGTTCGGTGCCGCCGGTTCGTATCGACCATTCATCACCCCTTCTGTGGAGGATGATGTCGTTATTCTGTCCGGGTATGGCGGCCCGGTCAACTTCTTCAAAGGGTATCATGACGTCGGTACACGCTCCGTGTTTTTCCTTGTTTTATCGAAAAGGCAGCCAGCAGAGACCCACCATAACGGCGGTGAGCCCGAGGAACAGAATCTGAACCCGTTCAGGAGGACGTTTCGTGACCAGCCGGGCATAGAGACCTCCGCAACCCAGTCCGGCCAGGTAACCGAACAGATGGGCCGTCAGGTCGCTGCGCTCGCCGGCCCCGAGAAGGGCCAGGAGGGCCAGGCCTGCGCCGACGGGGAGAATGATCGACGGGTGAAACCCTTTTTCCTCGAAGGACCTTACGGTTCGGTACCCCGCCAGAATGCCCAGGGCCCCGAAAATGGCGGTGGAAGCCCCGATGGACAGGTGGCGGGTCTGGAAAAACCAGGCGTTGATGCCGTTGCCCAGCATGCCGGTCACAAGGATCAGGAACCAGCCGAGGCCGGTCCCCGTGATGCCGGCCACCGAGGTTCCGAACAGAAGCAGACCGCCCATGTTGCCCGCCAGGTGAATGTCGTCCACATGGAGAAACAGGGCCGTGGCCGTTCGGTATACCTCTCCGTCCAGAATGGCCGACGCCGATGCCCCGTATTGCTCGATGACGCTCTCGCGGGCCTGTCCCGGCGGCAGCTGGGTGTGGACCCAGAAGATCAAAAGGGCGGCGAACAGGCCGCTGTAGGTGTGATGAAATCGCTCGACAAAAGAGGTCGCCTTAGGTTTTGTCCCTCTGTTTTCCTCGATGTACAGATGAATGGCGGAACGGGCGCGTTCATGCTCCTCGTCGCTCACCCAGATCCGGTATCCGCCCACATACCTGTCCAGGGTGTACCGGATGCCCTGGGACGAGAGTATCAGGCCGAGAAGGTTTGACTTTTTCCGGAATCGAGTGCGACAGACAAGCTTCATGACCGTCCTTTGGTGGTTGATGACCGGATCAGATGTATTGATCCTTGACGCCCTCAAAGGCGATGAACGCCGGAGGGCGCCCCGCCGCGTGGATGCTTTTCCGGGTTTTCAGTTCCTTGATACTGTATAGTGATTTGATTTTTTTCTTGAAATTGGCCGGGTCGAGTTTTTTGTCGAGCACGGCCTCATAAACGGTTCTCAGGTCCGACCAGGTGAAGGCATGGCCAACCAGTTCGAAGGCGATGGGCGTGTAGGAGATTTTGCCCTGAATCCGTCGGAGCAGGTCCTTGAGCATCACATCGTGGTCGAAGGCCAAAGATTCCCCGGCGCGGATCAGTTCCGCCTCATGGTTTTTCAGGGAAAACCACCGGGCCTCCTTGGTTTCGGGTTTGAACCGGATACGCTGGTTTTCGATCATCGAATAGGGCACCAGGGAAAAATAGGCGGTGGAAATCACCCGGTCCCGGGGATCCCGGTTCACGTCGCCGTAGGTTTTGAGCTGTTCGATGTACAGGTTTTCAAGGCCGGTTTTTTCGGTCAGTTCCCGGGCCGCCGCCGTCTCGAGGCTTTCTTTCCGGTCCACGTCGATGAACCCCCCGGGGAGAACCCAATGGTTGCCGAAGGGCGGGGTTTTGCGTTTGACCAGAAGCACCTTGAGGCTTGCGTTGATGATGGTGCAGATGGCGATATCGACCCGGACGATGGGCCGCCGTCCGGTGACGGCGTATGGGCCCGACGGCGTGTCGACACTCTCTCTATGAGGGGCGTCGGGAAGGTCCTCCGGGTCGGGAGACTCGGGGGTTTCCCGGACAAGGGGGCACTGGAACAGGGCGTAGGGCGTCATGAAGTACTTGCCGTAGACATCCGAATCGTCGATGTGCAGATGGATGCCGTGGGCTCGGCAGTATTCGGATTTGGCCCGGTTCCAGATCTTGTTGTCCATGTAGGGGTTGCCGTCGATGTAGGTGATCTCGGTGCCGGCGTTCTTGTGGTACGTGGTGGTCGAGAAAAAATGGGTATAGGTCAGATTCAGGATGTGCCGGATTTCGTACTCCAGGGTTTCGGTGTGTTCGGCCCCCGTCAGGATGTGGACCTCATGGCCGTTTTCCACCAGAATCCGGGACAGTTCTGAAAAGAAGTGGGGCAGGGCGTCAGCCACCCCGTGTACGTCGATGCCGATCTTGATCATGGCGCCTCCCCGGAAGCGCTGTCGTCCTTCAGCATGACGCGTTTTGTGTCGCTGATGCGGACACCGATCGTTTCCATGACGCTGAAAAAATCGTCCGAAAGGGATTCAAACCCTTTCACGGGGCTCATGCAGTCTTTGAGCAGCACGATTTTTCCGGCCAGGTCCGGATCGACATCGACCATGTCCCTGACGGTTTGGGCCACACAATGGGACGAGGCCTCTCCGGCCACCAGGATCCGGTCCGCCTGTCCCAGGGTTCGGACCAGCATGCGGTTCGTGTCGGTCGTCGGATCGTCCGGCACGGGAACCGAGGCCCGGATGGCGGAAAAATGTTCGGAGAAACGGGACGACCCCTTGAACACGTAATCCAGGTAGATGTGTTTGTCGGCCCAGGCCGTGAGGGCCAGGTTCAGGGGTTTGAAGACCCGGTGACCCCAGGTGCCCGTCAGGCAGTGCATGGGCCAGATCACATGGGGCACCGTTTTTTCAAGATAGCGCATGGACCAGGCGTGATCCCGGGGATCGGCCGTCCGGTACCTTCCGGATTTCAGATCCTCGACACCGATCACGGTGAAGGGTTCGGGGTGGCGGCCCTGGTCGTCGATCCACCAGACCGGATGGGAGATGTTCATGCGGTTGTGTGAATCCAGGGTGACCGTGATCCAGGTCACGGCATCTTCGTTGGTGCGGATGAAGTCGGCCAGGCGGTTCATGTCCCCGTCGGCCCGGGGCACATACAGCTCACCTTCGGGACTGCAAAACGAATTCTGGGGATCGATGACAAGCAGATGGCTTTTCATTCCAGATTTCCTTTTTCGTCTCTCAACCGGGTCACCCGGGGCGCCTCGTGTTTGTGCTTGTGGGCCTGGTGACGGTCCCAGACGAACCGCTGGACAGTATCCAGCTTTTCGACGTCGACCTGGAATTTTTTTTCAAGAATATAACGGATGGCGGGTTCCATGTCGTTGTAGGAATAGCCCAGTTCATCCTCGTCGGTCTGGTCTTCCCAGAGGCCGGCCGAGGGAACCCGGTTGATCATGGCTTCGGTGATTTTTCCCCGGTCCCGGTAATACTCGAGCAGGGCGTAGACTTCGGATTTGAACAGCTGGCCGATGGGGAAGATATCCGCCAGGGCGTCGCCGCCCTTGGTGTCGTAGCCGATGAAATCCTCGGACAGGTTGCCGGTCCCCATGACCCGGACCCTGTTTTTCAGGGTTTCGTTCAGGTGATGGGCCGCCCCGTAAAGCACGCACATCCGGGCCCTGGACCTGGCGTTTCCGGCGTTCAGGGTGGACAGAACCCCGGGGCCTGCCGGATCGAAAATCCCCCCGATCGTGGTTGTCAGGGCGTCGGCAACGGCTTTGATGCTGACGGTCCGATGATGCACGCCCACGTGTTCGGCATACATCCGGCTCAGGTTGTTGAAGGTTTTCATATCGGTGTCGGCATAGGGAAGGCTGTAGGCATAGACGTTTTCCCTGCCAAGGGCCTCACTGGACAGAAGCATGACCAGAAAGGAATCCGCGCCTCCGCTCAGTCCCACCACCGCCGTGTCCACATGGCGGCGGATGTCTTTGCATATGGTGTCGATAACCCGTTCGGGGTTCATGAATGGTCTCCTTTGAATACGTTTGACAAATGATCGAGGTAAGCCTTGTCCGTACACATCTGTTTGCCCGGGGAGTCGGACAGCTTTGCCACGGGCAGGCCCTGGCACCGGGTCATCTTGATGACGATCTGGATGGCCGTGCCGGACACGTCGTTGGTCAGGTTTGTTCCGATGCCGTAAGCCGTGCCGATGCGGCCTTTGAAATACCGGGCAAGGTCGATGATCCGCTCAACCGTCAGGCCGTCGCTGAAGACGGCCCGCTTGCAGCAGGGATCGATCCCCAGGCGCCGGTAGTGTGCGATCAGCCGGTCGCCCCAGGAAAAGGGGTCACCGCTGTCATGGCGGCACCCGTCATAGAGTTTGGCGAAATACATGTCGAAGTCATTCAGAAAAGCCGTAAACCCCACCGTGTCCGACAGGGCGATGCCCAGGTCTCCCCGGTATTCGTCGACCCAGCGGTCCAGAGCAAAGGCCTGGCTGCTGCGAAGGACCGGCGCCAGGACCTGGGCCGCCATCAGCCATTCATGGGCCATGGTGCCCACGGGCCTGAGGCCTAAACGTCGGGCAAGATCCACGTTGCTTGTTCCGGTGAAACGGGCGGGAATGGACTGCTTGAGGGTGGAAAGCACTTCCTCCTGCCAGGATTTTGAAAAACGGCGGCGGGTTCCGAAATCGACCACGGAAAGTCCCAGGTTCGCAGCGTCGGTCTGCCGGATCTGCTCGATCTTGGCCTGAAGCTTGCGCCGCCCGGTGTCCCAGTCCGGATCGGGATACAGGGTTTTGAAGTAACACTCATTGATGACGGCCAGAACGGGGACCTCGAAGAGGATGGTGTCCAGCCAGGATCCGGTGATGGAAAGGTCCAGTTCGCCGTTTCGGACCTTCAGGTTAAGGGCCGTCCGGGGCAGTCGGAAGGATTTGAGATAATCAAGGAAATCGTTTTTCATGTAGGGCAAAGAGCCCAGATAATCCAGCTCGGATGAAGAAAACCCAAGGGTGCACAGGTGGTCGATTTCGGGCGTTATATCGGGAACGGCCGGCGTAAAATCGATCGCGGGTGTCCTGCAGGAAAACCGGTATTCCACACGGGCGTCGGAAAATTGGTGAAACACGGCCTGCATCATGGTCAGTTTATAGAGATCGGTGTCCAAAAGGGAGGTGATGATCATGGTGCAGCCTTCATCCGGTATTGACGGTCATGACAAACAATATGGACTGGGCCGGTCCTTACTGTCGATATTCGTGGGCTATGATAATGGATGAGGGAAAGGCTGTCAAGAAAGGTTCTGGTTCAAAATACACAAATAGAGCGGATCCCGGCGGGCGCGGCAGCTGTTCGGCTCGCAGGGAGCTTTCCCGGAGGAAGCACGGTTTCAGTGGTTTGTCAGGTCACGGTTTTGCCATTGGCGTGTTTTTGGTGAAACGCGGCTTTAGTGTTGACACCCGTAAGCCGCTTATATAATATCCCAGAAACATGAATTGTCATGATTCGATGGCTTCCGAACCGTCCTTACATCCTGTCATGCCCAGCATCCATTCGTTTCAGGTGTCAATGATTTGTAGCGGTGAGACAGGTCATGTTCGGGAAACACCGTTCTCATGAATGATCAGCGGGGACATCCATTTTTGACCATGAGTGACCAACGGGTTTACACCATTTCAATATCGGAAGATATCAGCGAGCCGGTCGGGCACTGGAAAGTGCTGATCGTGGACGATGATGACGAGGTTCACAAACTCACCCGGCTTGTGCTGGGCGATGTGACCTTCGAAGGGCGTCCGCTGACCTTTGTCTCGGCCCATTCTTTCCTGGAGGCACGCGACCTGATCCGCCACCATCCGGACGTCGCCATGGTGCTGCTCGACGTGGTTATGGAAACGGACCATGCAGGCCTCGACCTGGTTCACTTCATTCGGGAAGAGCTGGGCAACCAGCGGGTACAGATTGTTCTCAGGACCGGTCAGTCCGGCCGGATTCCCGAGCAGGACATTATCCTTCGTTACGCCATCAACGATTACAAGTCCAAACTCGAACTGACCAATGAGAAGCTGTTTCTCTGTGTCATCGCGTCGCTCAGGGCGTTCAAAACCGCCCAGACGGCATTCGATCTGAACCGCCGGCTGGCCCGGGAACTCGATGAGCGACGGCGGGACAGGGACAATATCCGGGCCCTCAATAAAAGCCTTGAGAACCGTGTGGCCGAACGGACCCTGGAGCTGGAGGCCGCCAACCGGAAACTCAAGGATGTGGTCCGGCATGTGAAAGCTCTGGTCCGCGAAGCCGATGCGGGCAATCGGGCCAAGGGGGAATTTCTGGCCAACATGAGTCATGAGATCCGGACCCCGATGAACGGCGTTCTGGGCATGGCCGAACTGCTTCTGGGCACTGATCTGGACACCGAGCAGAAAGAATACGTCCAGATCATCAAAAGCAGCAGTAAATCACTTATATCGCTGATCAACGCCATCCTGGATTATTCGAAGATGGATGCCGGGAAAATGACTTTGGAGTCCGAGCATTTCAATCTTCGGACTCTGATCGAGGATGCGCTGGACCTTCTGGCCGTCAGGGCCTATGAGAAGAATATCGAATGCCTGACTGAAATCGAGCCCACGGTCCCTGTGGCCCTGATCGGTGATCCGGGCCGCGTGCGTCAGATCCTGATCAACCTTCTGGGCAACGCCGTCAAGTTTACCGAAGAAGGCGAAATCCGGTTGCACGTGACCCTCGTCGATCAGGGCGACGATGAGGCACGGATCCGGTTTGAGGTGACCGACACCGGCATCGGCATTCCCGAAGACAAGCTTGAGAGCATCTTTCAGTCGTTTTCCCAGGTTGACCTGAGTTTTTCACGGAAGTATGAAGGGACCGGTCTGGGACTGGCCATCTCCCGGCAGCTGACGGACATGATGGGCGGCCGCATCGGGGTCGTCAGCCGGCCGGGGCAGGGATCGACGTTCTGGTTTGAACTGGTCCTGAAAAAGCAGCCGTCTCCGTCAATCCGGCACATCACCGTGCCGGAACATGTCCGCCGTCTTAAGATTCTGGCGGTCATGGACAACGACTCCTGCCGCAAGGCCCTGATCCGCCAGATTGAGTCCCTGGAATGTACCGCCCTCGGCGTTGAAACGGGGGGGCAGGCCCTCGAGATTCTGTCAAATGCGGCGAAGGTCGGTAATCCGTATCAGATCGTTCTGGTCGGGCTTTCATCGCCGGTGATGGACAGCGCCCTGTTCGGCCGGATGGTTTCGGCAGCCGATCCGGAAACCCGGCCGTTTATGATCGTTCTGAAATCCGCCTGCCGGAATCTGGGCCAGGATTGTCTTGAACAAATGGGCTTTGACGGCTATATTACCAAGCCCGTTCGGCTTTCGAAACTCGCGGAAGCCCTTTCAGCCGTCCGGGAAACGCCGCGTCCGTCCGGCGTCATCCGTCCGGTCCCGACGGCTCCGAAACCGAAGGGCGTCATGACCTGCTCGGAAAACCACATTCTCATTGTGGAGGACAACGTGGTCAACCAGCGGGTGACGTTGAAGTTTATCGAAAAACTCGGCTACAGCGCCGATATTGTCAATAACGGGGTGGAAGCTGTCAGGGCGCTTAAATCAACACCCTATGATCTGGTTCTGATGGATGTTCAGATGCCGGTGATGGATGGCCTTTTGGCGACACAACTGATTCGTGACCCCCGCTCCGGGGTGCT
Organism: Desulfatiferula olefinivorans; assembly: GCF_054657895.1. Lineage (NCBI taxonomy): Bacteria > Pseudomonadati > Thermodesulfobacteriota > Desulfobacteria > Desulfobacterales > Desulfobacteraceae > Desulfatiferula > Desulfatiferula olefinivorans. The sequence goes on from NZ_BAAHXV010000005.1 coordinate 124,420, forward strand.
GAACGCAGGGGTGCCCATTCTGGCCATGACCGCCCATGCCATGGACGATGACAGGGATAAATGTCTGGGCGCCGGCATGAACGGTTATATCTCAAAACCCATCGATCACCGGGAGCTGGCCGAGAGCATCAGGACCGTCCTGAAATGAATGACTGAGCGGGGCCGGATTCAGCCGTCCGGCCCGGGGCTCCATGGCAACGCGGTGGGGCCGTAAAAGAGTTTACAATATAATTATGGGGGAGTTGATGTCTGAAAAATCAACATTTATCCAACTGAGGGAAAACGAACGCGAAAAGCGTAAAACACTGATCATTGCCGCCGCAATGAATCTGTTCAAGGACAAGGCCTTTCACGATATCGGAATGCGTGATATCGCCGCCGAGGCCGGGGTCTCTCCCGCCTCGATCTACCGCTACTTTCCAAGCCGGGACGATCTGTTTGTCGAAGCCCTGATCCGTGATATCAACAAGATTGAAAAACGGTTGAGCGCCCGTGTGCTTGAAAAGCAGACGGATAAAACCGGCATCGATTCTCTGGCTGTTGACGTGGTGGATTACATGATCGACAACGAATCCACGTTTCAGATGATGTGCCACTTTCTGATGCGTGGGGAAGAGAACAAGAAGGCCTTCAAGAAGTTCAACGCCGTCATGCTGTATTTTACCAAGATGTTCAACGAGGTGGTGTCCAAGTCCGAAGGAGCGGCGGGGCTTCGTTTCCACAGCCAGGCTTTTTTTGCCTCCCTTGCGGGCATCGTCATGACCTTCAGGCATTATCCTGGGAAAACGCCCCTTGAGCGGCGTGAATACATGCACAAGCTGGCGCTGATGATCATGAGGGAAGGGCTCAAGCTGAGCGCCCTTGAAAAGCAGTGATACCTCCGCGGCGTCTGCGGGAGCCTGCCGCGAAAGCGACGGGGCGTCCCCGAAGGCCCGTCGGGTTCCATACCATTAAAAAAACGATTATTAACTTTTATTCAATGCAGTAAGGAGGAAGTCATGAAAAAGCTGTTCGTCGTTCTGGCCTGCGCCGGAGCCCTTGCGCTGGTCGGATGTGGAGACAAAGACACCCCCGAAACCTTTGGCAAGAAATACATCGAAAAGAAATTCGAAAACATCAACTGTGACCTGGTCGACCTCGACTACACCATCACCGAGGAGAGCGACGATGCGGCCACGGTGGTGATCGAGGGTAAGATCACGTACAAGGAAGAGATCAAGCTGGTCAAGAAAAACGGTGCCTGGGTGGTCGGTGAAAAACCGGCTGCCGCCGTGAAGGCTCCTGCGGCCGAACCGAAAAAAGCCGCCCAGCCCGAAAAAGCGGCTGAGCACGCACCCGTTAAACACTAGTTTTTCGACTGTCTGAACATAAACCCGGTGCTGTCTGGCGGCACCGGGTTTTTTGTCTGATGTCAGGGATAAAACATATGGATTTTTCCTATCTGATGCCCACCCGGGTGTTGTTCGGCCGGGGCTGTGTTGTCCGGCACGGTGATGACTGGGCCGGTTTCTCCCGCCGGGTGCTGATTGTGACCGGTCGCAGGTCGGCCCGGGCCTGCGGTGCCCTTTCCGATGTGTGTTCGGTTCTCGACCGTCTTAGGGTACCCTTTGAGCTCTATGACCGGATTCAGCCGAACCCAACGGTGGACAACGTAAGAGACGCGGCGTCTCTGGCCCGGAGTCACCGGGCGGACGGCGTGATCGGAATCGGCGGGGGCTCACCCATGGACGCGGCCAAGGCTGTTGCCCTGCTTGCGACCAATGACCCCGACGATGCCGCATTGTTTAGCGGCCCCTATCCACATGCGCCTCTTCCCGTGCTGGCCGTTCCCACCACGGCCGGAACCGGCAGCGAGGTGACGCCCTATGCCATCCTGACCGATGAAGCGGATCAGACCAAAAAAAATCTGGCCCATCCGGGACTGTTTCCCAGGGTGGCCCTGCTGGACCCCCGCTATCTTGAGGCGCTGCCCAGGCCGGTGATGATTCATACCGCCCTGGATGCACTGTCTCATGCCGTTGAAAGTCTTCTTTCGGCGAGAAACCGGGAAATGAGCGCCCTGGCCGCCCTGGCTGCGATCGATGCCGTCGGCCCCGCTCTCACGGTGCTTGCCGGCGGCGATACTCCGGATGAAGCGGGTCTTGAACGACTGCTTTACGGATCCATGCTGGCGGGGACGGCCATTGCCCAGACCGGTACCACCATGGTCCATGCCATGGGGTATTCCCTGACGTTTTTCCAAGGCGTGGATCACGGGAAGGCCAACGCCGTTCTGCTTTGCGAGGCAATGAAATTTTGTGAGGCGGCAAACCGGGACATGATTCAAACCATCCTGAATCGTCTGGGAGTCAGGACCATCGATGATCTTCAGGCGATGTTCGATCGGCTGATCGGCCGCCTTGAGCCCCTGCCCGATGACCGGACGGCTCTGTTCACCGAAAAGGCCATGGCCACCCGAAGCATTGACAACACCGTGCCCAGGCCCACGGCCGACGATATTTCAGCCCTTTATCAGCGAGCCCTGGGGAGATCGGATCGGTCATGATGCCCCCTGGTGTTATCGATGGCGGGCCGGGCTGGATCGTGGTGGACAAGCCCGCGGGCATCAGTGTCCACAATGAGCCGGGACGTGACCTGGTGTCCCTGGTCGCCGACCGGTTACGGTCCGATTCCGGTCTGGCGGATCGGGTCGGATACCGGGAGGGGATGCGTCCTGCTCCCGCCCATCGCCTGGACCGGGACACCAGCGGGGTGATCCTGTTCGGATTACATGCGGACATGTTGCGCTTTTTCGCCCGGCAATTCGAAACCCGCCGGGTGGACAAGCATTATCTGGCCCTGGTCCACGGGCAGTTTGACGAACCGGACCTGCTTTGGGATGCCCCGCTGTCACCCGACGGCGGCGGCCGGACCCAACCTGCTGGAAAGGGGAAAAAGGTGGACTGTCGAACCCGGGTCCGGGTTCTCGAACAAAGCCCCCATTACGCCCTGATCGCCTGTGAACTCCTGACCGGCCGAAAACATCAGATTCGACGTCATGCCCGGCTGGGAGGCCACCCTGTTCTGGGGGATGAACGCTACGGTTCCAAACGTGCCGTGGATTTCGTCCGAACCCGTGCCGGCTTCGACCGGCTGGGCCTCCATGCTCATCGCCTGGAATTGATTCTGCCGGGGAGCCCCGACGGACTGACGTTTACGTCGCCGATGCCCCAGGCCTTCGTCGTCATGCTGGACATGGACAAAGTAGGGGGCTGAGCCCACCTAAGGGCCTTTGGAAAAATAGTTCCCGGTTATGCAGGTTCCTCATGTTTGAGACGGCCTTTCTATGGCCGGTATTATCAGCGTTTCTTTCCGGGTGGTTTTTTTTTCGTGGGCAGGCCGGTTCGTTTGACCGGCCCGTGGGATGGAGCGTCGCGTCTGTCTTGTCGGGGCTTACCCGTGATCACGGTTTTTTGCTTTTCCAGGCCTTCACGTGTTTTTTCCACAAACACCGGACGGCCTGAAACGGGGTCGCGTCCTGTCACATACATCAGCGTGGAAACGGTCGACGGGGTCGGCGTGAAAACCTGAACCTGCTCGGGGAGGATGCCCAGCTTTTCCCGGGCGAAGTGTTTCAGTCGGGCCATGTGGGACAGGGTGCAGCCGGGGTGGCCCGCCATCAGGTAATAGGTCAGAAACTGCTTCTTTCCCGCCTTGCGGCTCAATTGTTCGAAATCCTTTTTGAACCTTAAAAGATCGTCGATGCCGGGTTTGCCCATCAGGTCCAGCACGTCTTTCTCACTATGCTCCGGGGCGATTTTCAACTGCCCGGACACATGGTGATCAACCATCTCCTTCACATAGGCCGCCCCCATTTTTTCATCGGCGTAGACCAGGTCGCATCGCATGCCCGACGCCGTGAACACGTGTTTGACCCCGCTGACGGATCGGAGCGCCCGGAACAGGCGGATCAGCGGGCCGTGATCGGGTTTGAGGCTCGGGCAGGGTGAGGGAAACAGGCAGCTTCGATTGCGGCAGGCCCCTTTTTTCAGTTTCTTGTCGCACTCGAAACCGTACATGTTGGCCGTGGGCCCCCCGGCATCACGGATGACGCCCGTGAAGGCCGGATGACGGGTCATGGCCACGGCTTCATCCAGAATGGATCGTTCGCTTCGCCAGCGGACCGTTCTGCCCTGATGAACGGCGATGGCGCAGAAACGGCATTCCCCGTAACAGCCCCGGTGGGTGGGGATGGAGAACCGGATGGTGTCGAGGGCCTTGACATCGCCCCGCAGGCGGTCATGGGGGTGGAGATCCCGGGTGTACGGCAGATCATGGACCGCATCCAGTTCTTCCTGGGTCAGGTAGGCCGAGGGCGGATTCTGGATCAGGTAGCGGTCGTCGTGGCGTTGGACCAGACCGTGGGCCGTCATGGGATCGGTGTTGTCGTAAAACGTGCGGAACATGGCGGTGAACGCCTTTGGGTCGGCAAGGACGGCCTCGACGGAGGGCAGTTCTATATACCTGTCGGGCACGTGACGGGCGATGTAACAAAGCCCGGGGACGGTTTCGGGGGACAGCCCCTCACTGAGTGCCCGTGCCAGGGCCGTCACGGCTTTTTCCCCCATGCCGTAGATCAGATAGTCGGCCTTGGCGTCGAACAGAATCGATTTTCGAATGCTGCGGGACCAGGCATCGTAGTGGGCGATGCGGCGCAAACTGGCCTCGACCCCGCCGAGCACCAGTGGAACCGTGTTCTTGAAATGCCTGCGGATCAGGTTGCCGTACCGGATCAGGGCCCGGTCGGGCCGACGGTTGTTCAGGCCGCCCGGGGTGTAATCGTCTGTTTTCCGTTTTTTGAAGCCGGCGGTGTAATTGGCCACCATGGAATCCACCGAGCCGCCGCTGATGCCCCAGAACAGGCGTGGCTCGCCCAGTCGGGTGATGTCGACGGTACTGTTCATGTCGGGCTGGGCGATGACGGCCGTGTTGAACCCGGCCCGGGTCAGCACGCGTCCGATGACGGCCACTCCGATATACGGGCTGTCGATGTAGCTGTCTCCGGTGACCAGAATCACATCGGCCCGGTCCCAGCCCAGGCTGTCCATTTCCCGTCGCGTACTCGGTAAAAACAACGATGGCCCCTTTCGGGAATCAGGATGAGTAATAGGCCGCGTTTTCCTCGATGTAACCCTGGGTCAGGTCACAGCCGAAGGCCAGGGCTTCGTCGGATCCCGCGTTCAGGTTGACGGTGATATCCACACGGTCGCCGGATAAAAGGGCTCGGACCCTGTTTTCGTCGAAATCCACCCGCTTCTGATCTTTGTAGACCAGGGTGCCGTTGATGGTCGCCTCGATAACCGGGGGATCCACACGGCAGTCAAAGCATTTGCCCAGGGCCATGAGAATACGGCCGATATTGGGGTCCGCCCCAAAGGCCATGGTTTTGATGAGAGGCGAGTTGACAAGGGATTTGGCGATCGTTCGGGCTTCAGCCCTGGAGAAGGCATTGATGACCCGGGCCGTCAACAGTTTGGTGGCCCCTTCACCGTCCCGGGCCAGTTTTTCGGTCATCTGGAGGCAGGCGAACCTCAGGGCGTCGGAAAAGACCGCCTCATCGACGGGGCCTTTGTGCCCGTTGGCCATGATCACACAGGTGTCCGAGGTGCTGGTGTCCGTATCCACCGACAGCATGTTGAAGGAGACGTCCACGGCCGAGCGCAGCATGGTGTCCAGGGTTTTGGCGTCGATGGCGGCGTCGGTGAAGATGTAGACCAGCATGGTGGCCATGTTGGGTTCGATCATTCCCGATCCCTTGGCCACCATGGTCAGGGTGGACGGTCCCACGGACAGAGACAGGGCCTTGGGATACGTGTCGGTGGTCATGATGCCCCGTGCGCCCACCAGAGGGTCCGTTGACAGATGGCTGCCGATGCCCAAGATGCCTTTTTCGATCATGTCGATGGGCAGGGGTTTGGCGATGACGCCGGTGGAACTCATCAGCACTTCGGTCTGATCGATGCCGAACTCACGGGCCACGGCCGCCCCCATTCTTCTGGCGTTTTCGACGCCTTCCTCGCCGGTCCCCACATTGCTGACCTTGCTGTTGACCACGATGGCGCGAAGTTTTCCCTTTTTTATAATTTCCCGGCCCACGATGACCGGTGCGCCGGGAAAGCGATTGAGGGTGAATACGGCTGCGGCGTTTGCACTCACATCGGACATGAACAGGGAAAGATCCGTTCCTTTTTCCTTGAGTCCGCAGTTGACGCCGGCACAGGTAAATCCTTCGGGCATGGAAGGGGTGGTGTGAAGGTTCATGGTTTATCCTTGAATGTTCAGGTGTTTTTCGTTGTCACGGATAATCGTTCGGATATGCTTGATATAGGTTTTGCCTTTGGACGAGTAGCTTTGAAGTCCCTCGGCCAGGGCGAGCGCCGACAGGGGGGCTCCCTCGCTGCGCATGGTCTGTCTCAGAGCCCGGAACGACCGGTAGCCGGGGTGGGTGTTCAGGTTGTGTATGTAACTGCGGACCGATTCGTTGATCGAAGTGAATTTCGCCACTTCATGGGATTTGTCACGGTCACGGTATTTGGGAACCATGCCCGTGCCCTTGGCCCAGGTCCACTGGCCGAAGAGGTTGTTGCCTTTGCGGGCGAAGCGGGATGAGCCCCAGCCCGATTCATTGGCCGCCTGGGCCAGGGCCAGCGACGCGGGCACCGTGTCCACCCGTTTGAGCAGACGGGCGAACAACGAAGGGGCATGGGCGTCTGCGGGTTTCAGGCCGTATTGTTCGGCAAGAACGGTCAGCCACAGTATTTCCTGCGGGGTCAGGGGTTGGTCCGCTCCCCTGGCGGCCAGGGCCGTGACGGTATTTCGAATGGTCTGAATGCGCCGGTTTTCACTGTCAATGATCGGGCGAAGAAAGTGAAAAAAGGCGGACTTTCTTGCCTCGGCGTCGGATGGCGTGTCAAACGAGGGCATGGAGAATACCGTCGGCCCGTCGGAGAAGACGGCCGGCATCCGAGTGATGTCGGGGGTCGGGTAGAAGACGCAGAGCATGAAAAAAAGGACCGGTGCCGTCAGGCCTGCGGCGATTGACCGGACAGCGTTTGGTTTTTCAGTCATGCGGAACCCCCACAAAAAATCGCCCAAAAAAAGATACCCCGGTCAACCGGGGCCCTGATATGACCGTAATTTAAGAAAACGCGGCCCGGCTGTCAAGGGTAAAGCCTGGGGCATACGGCGCGACCTGTAACCTTAATCGGTCCAACCGTCCTGTTTTATGACGGATCGGAAATGAGAACATTGTTCGCTTATCCATGGACGGTTTGTTTTTTTTCATTTTTTAAGAAAAAGGCCTTGAATTATTGGTGTGAGGGGATAAGATGACCCATCCGTTTGAGAGTTAACCGTTTGTTAAAACCGATCGTCGCATCCTATCGATCCCTGTGAGAGATTATGAGCACCAACAGATGCCGGTGTGGCTCCCGTGATATTATCTATGTGGTCCACCGGGGCAGGAACAAGACCGTCGAAATGTTCTGTGCGAAATGCCTTCCGGTTGAGCTGGCCCAGGAGGCCGGACAGGACCGGGATGCGGATTCCCTTCCCGTGAAAAAAGAACCCACCCCTGTCTGAGGACCGTCTTTTTAACCGTTTTCCGTGTTGTTACGGGTGATGATGACTTCGTTGACGGACCGCTTCCCGGCCTGGGAAACCCTGAACGTCAAGCCCTGCCAGTCGAAGCTGTCACCGGGTCTGGGTATGCGTCCCATCCGCTTCAGCACAAATCCGCCCAGGGTTTCGTAATTGTCTTTGGGGATGGCGATGTTCAGCTGTTCGTTCAGGTGGTCGATCTCCATGCGGGCGTTGACTTTATAGGTACGGGTCCCCAGCTTGATCAGGTTGTCGGCTTCATGATCGTATTCGTCACGGATCTCACCGACCACTTCCTCCAAAATATCTTCCACGGTGATGATGCCGGTGGCTCCGCCGTATTCATCGACCACCACGGCCAGGGATTTGCGGTTTTTCTGGAAAAAGGCCAGCAGTTCTTCGAGCTTGATCATTTCGGGGACATAGGGCACATCACGGATCACTTTCCTGATCGGCACAGTCTGATCTTCCAGTCCGATGATGTCAAAGGCCCGCACCATGCCCACCAGATTGATGATATTGTCCCGGTAAATCGGGATTCTTGAAAACCCTGTTTTCCGGATCAGTTCCGCGGCATCGGCCACCGTGGCGTTGATGGGCAGAGCCGACACGGCGATCAGCGGTACCATGGCTTCGAAGGCTTCGGCCTTGGTGAACATGAACATCTGTTGAATCAGTTTTTTCTCGCGGGTGTGCACATCACTGCCGGCGACCGGGATGTTCAGCAGAAGTTCCAGTTCCTCCCGGGAGGCGAACGAGCGTTTTTTTAGCGGTTCAGTGTTGCCTTTCGGATAGAACAGACGGCTGATTCCGAAGACGAGCCCGGTGATCGGAGAGATGATATAGGAAAAGACCAGCAGGCCGTAAGAGACCCCCGGGGCCATTTCCGTGGCCCTGTACTGGAAGACGGTCCGCGGGATGATTTCCCCGAACATCAGGAGGAGGGGGGACAGGACCAGAATCGTTCCAAGTTCGCCATAGGGGCCCAGTCGTTTTTCAAACCAGAGGGCGGCGATCACCGAGGCCACCACCACGGCCATGTTGGTGCCGGTGCTGGTGGCGGCCAGATACCATTTGGAATTGGCGATCATTCTGAGGGCCAGGTCGGCGCCTTTGGAACCCTGTTTGCGTTTCCGGCGGAGCCGGATTTTGCGGGACGATAAAAGAACCATCTCCGATCCGGAAAAAAAACCCTGAATCAGAATGCAGATCACGATAACGGCAACGGTGGCTGGGGTGTTCATCGTGCCTCCTGATCGTAGTCGTCGTAGATTTCTCCAAACAGTTCCTCAAGCAGGTCTTCCATGGTGATCAGGCCGGTCATCGATCCGTTGGCATCGTGACAGATGGCGATATGGGTCCGTTTTTTTTTCAGCAGGTGAAAGATGTCATCGACCTTGCGTGTGTCGAGGATAAAGATGGGCCGGCGAAGAATTTCGATGATGGACGAGGGCGCGTTCTTTTTTTCGGGTTTGAGCTTGAGCAGGTCCTTGACATAGAGAATGCCCGTGATGTTGGTTTTCGATCCGGAATACACGGGGATGCGGGAATGCCAGTTTTTTTTCACCCGTTTGATGATCTGGTGATAGGTCAGGCCGTCGGGAATGGACTGGACGTTTTTGAGGGGCGTCATGACCGCGTTGACCAGAGTGTCGCTGAATTCGAACACGTTGTGGATGAAATCCCGTTCAATGTTCAGCAGTTCACCGTCTTTGTGACTGAGATCCACCATGTCCCGGAAATCATCTTCCATGATCATCGGTTCTTTTTCTTTTTTGTATACGCCGAAAAGCCGGATCAGGCCCTCGGCCGTGACCTCGAAAAACCAGCGGACCGGAAAGAACAGCCGGTGAAACAGCCGCAAGGGGCCGGCAATTACGGGGGCGAAGATTTCATTGTGGGCAACGGACACGGTTTTGGGTATGACCTCGGCAAAAATCAGGGTCATCGGTGTCATCACGGCGATGGTGATCCATTCCCCCATGTTCGGAAACAGTGAGATGAAGAGTCCGGTGGCGATGACGGAGGCGGTGATGTTGACCATATCGTTGCCGACCAGGATCGTGATGATCAGCTGCTTGGGATGGTTGATCAGGACATCGATCATCGATGCGAGGGATTTCGACCGGTTTCTGAGCCGTTCTTTCTGGACCAGATTCAGGGAGAAAAGCGTGGCTTCCGATCCCGAAAAGAAGCCGGAAATCAACAGCAGGATGACGATGCCTCCGATCTTGAGATATTCGTGGGTTCCGAAATGAATGAAAAAATCCATAATGCCTTCGTAAACATTGAATCAGCAGGCCGGCCGGCGACAGATCACGGCCGTCGACCGGAGGGGGTGACCGGGTGTTTGTTTTTGAAACGATAAAACAATTCAGGAAAATTTGGAAACAAAAATTCGCGGAATAAGGAACGCTTTTTGACGGGCAATGGAACGGTGAATACTATTCCGGGTTGCCGACGCCCTGAAGGGTGTTCTGGATCTGGTCCATGACCCGCTGGTCGGCCGCCTGGTTTTCAAGGCGGAGAACTTCCGTTTTGCTGATTTCGGCCGGATCATCCACCGGGTTTTTGATCAGATCGCTTGCGGGGGGGAGGGGATTGCCGTTTTCGTCGGTTTTGGCCTCGGGGGACACACTGTCGTCAACGGCCATGTCGGTCAGCTGGTTGTCCGAGAGTTCCGTGGGGCCGGCATACAGGGGCAGCGCAGGGCCGACGACAAGGAGAAAGAGGACACAGTGGGCAAGAAAGGTTTTTATCATGGCGACGCCTCCGATTTTTTACGGAAGTATAATCCATGGCCTGAGAATGTTCAAGGAAAAATTCGATGCAAGGCAGGGTCAATCCCATGCCGGGCCTCCGAAAACAAAAGGCGAATTCATACCCCGATCGCGATACGGATGCTGCGTCGGCTTACATGACGGCTTGCGGCATGTCATGCCGGCCCGACGACGGGATCACGCCGATGTGTTCGGCGAAACGGCCCAGTGTTTCCATGTCGTGAATTCCGATTTTGTCGCAGATGGTCGCTTCCATGGCACGGATCGTCGTTTCGCAGGTTGAACACAAGGTGGCGATTTCCGATGGACAAAAGCCTTCGGCTATGAGCCGGAACACCTTTTGTTCCCGGTATGAGAGCAAATCGTAACGATTCAGGTTGAATGCGTCCCCCTTTTTTTTATCGAGCATGCCCATGATGCGCGTTTTGATCACGGGGCTCACAAAGCGTTCTCCCCGGCTTACGGCCCGGATCGAGTCGAGAACGTCCCGGCTCGATGAGAGCTTCAGCACATAGCCGGCGGCCCCCAGGGTGAAGGAACGGTAAACGTATTCATCGTTTTTGTTGGTCGAGAAAATGATGATCTTGGTGTCGGGTGAGGCTTCATGGACCAGCGGAACGGCTTCAAGGCCGCTGAGAACGGGCATGCCCGTATCCAAGATGACGATGTCGGGTGTGAGGGAGCGGGTCTTGAACACGGCATCCAGGCCGTTTTCGGCATAGCCCACCACATGCATGTCTTCCTGGCGGTCAATCAGGCGGGTCAAGCCTTCACGGATGATTTCATGATCGTCTGCAATCAGCACTTTCATGATCGAGCACTCCTTTGAATGCGCTGCGTCTGATTCCCGGCGTACAAATCTTTGGCCCGGGGATTGTCGGGCGCATCGGTCCAGGGCCGAAGCGTCGCGTTGGTCATCGGGTCAACCGGGATCGCGCATTGCGATTGGGTCCGTGGTCGGAAATAGTCAGTGACGCAGCAATAATGATTGTATCGGGTAGTTTTGGACGTCCGTTTCATTCATGCGCGGGGCATGTCGGTTCGTGGTACCGGATCGTCATCAGGAATCGAAAATTTTTAGAACAGTATAGGACAGTCCGGCGACAAAGAAAAGTTTTTTGTTGAGACCGTCTTCGGCAGATCAGTGAAAAGGCCCCTCACGTCCGGTGGACATCCGTGATGTCACCGGGGATGTCGGCCTCGGTCCCGTCACCGATAAGGCGCATGGCCAGGTCGCGGTCATGGGTGTCGTGGATGATCTGGAGCTTCATCTTTTCGATTTCCGTGCGGCCTTCGATGGCTTTTTTTGCCAGGAGGTACTTCAGGTAGATGAACCACACGACGAGAGCCGTCAGGACAAGGGCGGCAGCGATGAAAAACCATTTGAACCGTATCAGGGTTTCGACGCCCGTCCGGCTGATGAAAAGGATCAGGTCCGGTAGAACCCAGTAGAGGAACAGGATCGCAACGATGAAAAAACCAAGAACGAAAATGTTGAGGCGACTGACGGTGGCGATGAACGCTCCGATCCTGCCCGTCGCTTCGGGGTGGGGCGGGACGTGACCGTCATGGTAAACCGGACTGTCCCCTTTGAAAAAAACGGCCCAAGCCTTGACCAGAAAACCCAGGACCAGCATGAATCCGATGGGCAGCCCGATGGCCGAGATCAGCCAGGCCCGGAAGGGAAAGGGCCTGATCTCTTCGACCCGGCGAATCCGGTAGTTGGTCAGGGGGCCGAAGTTTTGCTCGAAATAGTACTTGTTGAACTGATACAGTTTTTTTTCGAGGCTTTCGTAGATCACCTCGTTTTGGTCATTGAGAACCTGGATTTTCGAGTGGTCACCCGATTTGAGAACGGCACTGACAAAGATTTCGACCTCCAGGGCGAGGAGGAAGAAAGCGATCAGAAAAATCAGGGATTTGTTTTCTCTGGCGAATTCAAACATGGCATGCATCGTCCGGCTGAAGGAGATCGTTTGTCCTCGGGGCCTTGCGCCCGTTTTTGTCAACAGCGCCACCATACCACAGAGCGGCGCGGATGTCCCCATGGAAACGGACGGATGCGTATGAAAAAATAAAACGGAACGATTGACTCCACGCGGTGACGCCTTTCAAAATGATTCTGACCGTGGTCAAACGAGCCGTGGGCATCAACGGACTGTAAGAACTCCGGTCCTTCTTTCGGATATTGCCGTTGGGGGCGTCTTCCCTGACGGTCATGTGAACGCATAGGGATCACAAACGACCGCTCCGGTTTGTCCGGTGCGGTCGTTGTTGTTTGAAACAGCCTGCCAATAAAGGTTTTCCGCTGAGAATAAGGTTGACAAAGAAAAAGCCATTTAATAAACAGAATTAAAAACAAAAACATGATACGCAGGTCAATGCGGTCATGCTTCCTGGACGACAACGGCATGTTGACTGAGCACCCTTGCATGACATACAACGATGGGCGGTGCCTCTGTTGATTTCCGTTGTCGATCGCCTCGAACGAAACAGGAATTCTCCATTTTTTTATTTTACCTCCCGGGAGCCGGGGATGGCTTTGGGCGTCCGCCACGGACACCCGTTTAACCCCTTTGGGGCCTTTTTTAATACGCAAGGGACGGTCTTTCAGGACGACAGGAGTCAATCATGAACAAGCAAAGGGTTCCATGGCTGGGGCTGATGGTCATAACGTGTCTGATAAGCGCCTCGGCATGGGCCATCGAAATCGATGGGCCCGAGCCCGGCGGCATTCATATTCACGGATTCATTTCCCAGGGTTATTTGCAAAGCACCGATAACCAGTTTTTTGCCGACACCGAAGACGGCAGCTTCGAAATGAAGGAAACCGGCATCAGTTTTTCCACCGACATCCGGGGAAACATCCGGGTCGGCATCCAGATCATGGCCTATGAAATGGGTGAGTTCGGCGATGAGAGCATTCACATCAACTGGGCCAACGGTGATTATGCCTTCAACGAATGGGTGGGGGTCAAGATCGGTAAAATGAAGCTGCATCACGGCCTGTACAATACAGGACGTGACGCAGATTTCCTGAGAACCTCCATCCTGCTCCCCCAGAGCATCTATAACGAGGCCTGGCGGTCCACCATTGCCGGGATCAGCGGGCTCGAGCTGTACTCAAGTCTGGGCAGTTCCTCACTGGGGCGCCTGAGCACCAACGTCCAGGTGGGCAAGGTCGATATCGCCCTGGACAGCGGGGTGGCCACCACAACCAAGGAACAGCTTCTGGAGTCGGGCATTACCTACGAGCCTGACGACATCGATCAGGAAACGGCCCTGGTGGGGCGTCTTCTCTGGGAAACCCCGATATCGGGCCTCAGTTTGAACACGACTTTCTGGACCGTGGACCTGTCCATGACCGGCATGGCTCAGGGCATAGGCACCTCGCCTCTCGAATACACGACCCGGGCCCAGTCCCTCACCGGCTCACTGGAATACGCCTACGGCAATTTTCTTTTGGTATCCGAATATTCTCTCAATAAATACGACTTTTCCCTGGAATCGATCTTTTCCGATCAGAAGCTGGACACCGAAGGCTACTACACCTCCCTGGCCTACCGGTTCAACAACTTGCTCGAGGTCGGCGGATATTATTCCGTGTATTATGCAGACAAGGATGATAAGAACGGGTCAGGGTTTGCCGTGGATCATTCGGCCTGGCTCAAGGACGTCTGTCTGTCCATGCGTTTCGATCTTCTGGACAACTGGGTGCTCAAGCTGGAAGGCCACAGCATGAACGGAACGGCGGTCATGATGAACGGCAACAATCCCGATGACCGCAAAAAAGAAGACTGGATGCTGTTCGGCGCCAAGGCGACCTTCAGCTTCTGATATGCTATTGAATCGTGAACGTGGGGATGGTTTATCATTGGATGGTTTAACGGGTTTTTTCCACAGAGGGTTCCTCACGGCCGGAATACTTTCGGCGCTCATCGTTTGGGTCGTCTCCACAGGCTGTCAGATGCTTTCCTCCTCGACGACCGTTTTATCCGAAACGTCACCGTCCGGTCCCGTCATAGAAAAACCCCTCGAGGCGATGGACAGCTTCGATCCCGCTGTCCGTGAGGATGCCGCCGTCGCCCTGGGCCGTCTGAGTCCCATCCGCAATCGCCACATGGCCGCCTATGTTACCGCATTGGATCAGGCCGATAGCCGCCCCAAGGCCCTGGCGGACATGAACGACCTGGTGACCATGCTGAATCCCGTGATTGAGAGCCTTTACATCGGCAGCCGCGATATCGACCCCGGTGTTCGGCGGGCGTCTGTGGCCTCGCTGGATCTGATCAGCGCCGAGCTGGCCCGTCCGATCCCCCGGTTGACCTCTCTTGGAAAACTCAGGCCGCCCGTCGACGGGGCCGCACGATGCCTGACGGACATTCAGCTTTTGACGGCCAAGATCGGCCGGGCCCTGGAAGGCCGGGTCGATGACGGAGAGAAGGATATCCGAGAAACGGCCGAGAACCTTCTGGTTCGTCTGGGATTTCGTTCGTCGAAGTCCGAGCCCGAGCCCGAACCCGAACCAGACCCTGAACCAGAGCCTGAACCTCGTCCCGCGCCTGCGCCGACACCGGTTCCTGCGGCTGCCTGTCCTGTCCTCGAAGACGCCCTGGCCTCCGGAGAAACCGGAGAAGAAGACCTGGCGTTCGGTCTGGGAGACGCCGCGGATCCGGCCGGTGAAAACGAGCCTGTTGCCGACTTTCCTGAGATGGATGCACTGCTTGCCCGCATGGAAAGCTTTGATCTTTCAACCCGAAAATTTGCCCTGATCTCCGTCGGCGCCCTGGCGGATCGGGAATTGAAAGATATTCCCGGTCAGGTGGATTCCATCAAAGAAGGCGACATCGGGATCCGCACTGAAACCACACGCATGATCGTTTCCCGTGCGATCAAAATGGAACGGACGATTGTTTCGTTAGGGCGAAGCATGTCCGATGTGGACCGGGATATTCGGATCAACACCGCCCGCACTCTGGGTAAGATACTGGAGCCGCTGTCCGTGGCCCTGGTTCCCCTTTACAATACCCCCCGGGAAATCGCCGACACCCTGACCCAGGAAAACGTCGTTCCCGATCCCATGGTCCAGTTGAATCTCGATCAGTTCAAGGACGCGACACATGATGCCATTGGCAGCATCAATCTTCTTCTGGTGCATGGCGTTCCCATGCTGACCGACGGGCTCAAGGACCGGGACGAAGAGGTCCGGGACGCTTCGGCCTGGGCCCTCAGGCAGATCATTCCGCCGACGGTGCTTTTCGAGGGTGAAAAGAGCCGGATCCCTCTGGTCTGGCAGGAGTTTTTCGTCACCCTTGGTGAGGATCAGCACGACCTTTATGTCCGGCTTCTGTCCAACGATCTTAAAGGACGGAGTGTGAACACGGCCCGTCAGGCCGCCCGAATCCTTGCCGGAATGGGTGTGTCGGCAAAAAATGCCCTGCCGGTGCTTCTCGATGTCATCGGCGATAAGACCAATCGCAGAATCCATTACCATTATGTGAAAATCGAGGCCATGAAAGCCGTCGGCAGCATGGGCTCCGAAGCGATTCGGGCCGTGCCGGTCCTGATCGACCAGCTGGAGGACGTCAGGTTTGATATCCGGCGTCAGGCGGTGAGCACCCTGGGACAGATCGGGAGTCAGGGTGTCGCCTCTGTTCTGCTCGATCGCTATGAGCATGACCATTCGTCGGTGGTGCGTGAGGCGGCCATGGACGCCCTGGCCCTGGTGGATCCCGCGGACTGTCTGGACCGTGTCTATCTGGCCCTGTTGAACGAACTTAAAGATGATTCGGGCGAAAAACGTCTGAGAGCATTCCGTATCCTTTCGGGGTATGAAATGAAAAACGGAGGCCACGGGTGGATCAAATGGAAATCAAGCCCCGATCCCGTTGTGGGGTATCGGGTCTGTTCGGACCAGGAATGCGTGGAAACCGGTCCGGTCACGGCGTTCAGGCTTGGAGATTTCCAAACGAAGGTGCGCATTACCGACACGGTGCGTGTCCATGCGATCCAGGAAGCGGGTGTCCGGCCCATGGAGTTTGTTTTTGTGGACATCACGGCCATTTTGCAGAAATCCGTGGAACTTGAAAAAAATCCAGACATCAGGCTTGAAAAGGAAAAAATCCTGCTTCCCTTGTTGAAAGATTTGGAACGGAAACGGGCAGCGGAGTCCTGAACCGAGCACCATGACAAACGATAAAATTTTTGTATCACATCCTGGAGGTAGGGTCATGAAATCCTGGCGGTCAATCAAGGCGGCGATCATTGTTTTCCTGTTTTTTGTCGGTGGTTCATCCGTCCAGGCCGAACCGGTGACCGGCTACTCTTCCTACATTCGCCTTCTTCCGGGCGGTACGGAAAAACAGGCCGCCAACTTCGCCCTGATTACAGCGGCCCAGGATGAGGTTCGCGCCCTTGAAGCGGAAAAACGGCGGCGAGAAATCAAATTCGAGCGGCCGGTGGATATTTTCTTCCTGAACGCCACCTATACGATGATCAGTTTTGAAGTGTTTTTCAGGCCCATGGAAAATTCCCGTTTTTCAACGCATCCTGCCATTTTCGCCCTGTTGTTCGAGGGAACCGATATGAACGGAATAAGGCGATACACCTCCCGGTACATCAAATGGATCGGGGAGCTGGATCTGGAAGAATACCGTGCCAGTCAGATCAACGATTTCTGTGATTATTTTCGTCGGGCCGGGGTGGAAGACTGTCTCCCGGTCAAGGACTCCGCGACGGCCGTCGCGTCTCCCCGGCGCACCGCTCCGGCTCCGGCTCAGGTGTCGGTCGGCGGCGCGATCAGCGGTGACATGATTACCCGGGGGGTGGTCAAGGAAGCCTACATCGACCCGGCCATTGTTCGGAAAAAAGATTTCGATGCACAGCTGGGACGGCAGGGAAAAACCGTCGAGGCCCTCGGCGCGACGGTGAAAACCCTTCAGGCCAAAGGTGACGATCTGGACGGACGGGTTTTAGAGATCAATCGGAAGATCGATGAACTCGCCGTCGCCATGGCCGAGGACCACCAGGCCCGAACGGAATGGGAAGCCGCCCTGGATCCTGAGCTGATGAATAGCATGGCCCGGACCATCGAAGAGCAGGAACAGCGGATACGCCTCCTGAGCAGCAAGCTTGCCGATCTTCAGACCCTGCTCGACGGCGTGAGTCGCAGGGGCAACACCCTGCTTCTTACCGGAGCCAATCTTCAGATCGTCAACGGCAGCGGCGTCAATCAGGGAGCGGACAACGGTGCCGGCAATCTGATTGTCGGGTATGAGGACAGCCGTCCGTCCGATGAGCGCCTCTCGGCATCCCACCAGATCATTCAACCCACAGGGGATGTGGCCGAGGTCACGGTATACGAACCTGCCCCGGAACCCCGGGGGCTTGGCGGACGCTGTTTTATCGGCAGTCTCTGGGAGTGATCGGGTTGCCGCGGTTTGCCTGGGCTTGAATTATTTGACCAAAGCCGTTATGCTCGCCTATGACGATTGAGCCGTGACAATTCACGTTTTTTCAGAGGCCCTGCGCCGGACCGCACGCCGTTCTTACCGGCGGTGACGGACATACAATAACTCACAGGCAATGCGCGATTGGAGCGTTTTTATGGGAAAAGTATCTGCGATCGGGTTGGTGTCTCTTGTTTCAGGTCTGTTCATGCTTGTGTTCAAGGGCATTTCCGCCGCCACGAAAACCACCCTGACCTTTCCCGATCTGACCCTTCGGGACGTTCTTTCTCCGGAACGGATCGATGCCGTTGACGCCATGGCCGAGGGCCTGATGTACACCCTGGCCGATACGGCGGTGTCCGCGCCTCTCTATCTGGCCTGTATCGTTCTGGGAGTCGTTGTTCTTCTGATCGGCGGGTTCACCAGCAAGTGATTTGCCGCAACCCGGTTCTTCCCCTCAAAAAAAAAGTGCACAACAGGAAATCCTGTTGTGCACCGGTTACGCGTTCTCTCATGCCGTGCGCCGTAAATCATTGCCGGTCACCGCGTCCGGAAGATGAAACCCGGTCGCACCGCCCGCGTCATGGATTACATGTATTCTCTCTTCTCGTCAACATTGTCGTTTTACGCGGCGATCAGTCAAATACCTCCATTTAGCGTTGATGTTACGGGGCTTTTTGTTTAATTAAAGCCCGTTTATACTAACTTAATCACGGTAACCATGATGTCAAATTTATAGGCGGGTGAGACCATGACACCAGATTTTGACAGGCGGATGTTTCTCGATCTGATCGAACGGCTGGCCCTGACCCCGGGGCCCAGCCTGAATGAAGCCCCCCGGCGGTTGGTCCTTGAACGTTTCCTCACCGCCCACAAGGTGCCCTCCCGTGTGGACGGTGCCGGCAATCTGTGGGTCAGCGTTGGGGAGGGCCCCTGGTCCGAAACCCTGGTACTCGATGCCCATATGGATGTGGTCCAGGAAGGCTGCGCCAAATCCCTTGACCATCGGGACGGCTGCCTGTACGGGCTGGGGGTGACGGACAACCTGACCGCCGTAACCTTCCTGGCCATGCTGGCCGTTACCCTGATCCGTCAAAGGGTTGCCGTGGAGCGGCCGGTGCGGATTCTTTTCAGCACCGGAGAAGAAGGTGAGGGCGACCTTTGCGGGGTCCGGCAGGTGGTGGCGGATCATCCCTCGGCCCCCTATGCCTTTATTTCCTTTGATCTCTGCTTTGACGAGTATTCGGTGGCGGGTCTGGGATCCCTTCGCTATGCCCTTGAGGTCCAGTGCCCCGGCGGACACAGCTGGAGCGATTACGGGCTTCCCGGGGCCATCGACCGGATGATGGCGATTCTCGACACTCTCAAACAGGAGACCGTGCGACGGGCCGCAGGCCGGCGTGAGTACCTGTCGTTCAATATCGGCACCGTAACGGGCGGGGAGGGCATCAACTCCATTGCACGATCGGCCCTTGCCCGGTTCGAATTTCGAAGTGTGGACCCCGATCCTCTGACGGCCCTCGACCGTCTGGTTCACCGACAGATTTCCCTCGTCAACCAGGATCACCGGGTCAAGGCCCGGTGCACCCCGATCGGGCAGCGCCCGGCGGCACGCCCTGTCCTTCCCGAACGGACCGAACCCCTGGTGCGCCGCATCCTTGAATCCGTCGGGAGATCCACCCGGTCCGTGGTCCGCAGCACCAACATCAACGCCACCCTTGCCGCAGGCTGGCCGTCCATCTGCCTGGGTCTTTGTGAGGGAGGGCGGTTTCACAGCCGTGAGGAATACCTGCGCATCGATTCCCTTGAAACCGGCTGGCAGGTGCTCCTCCGGCTCACACAGGCCATTGCAGGAGGGGCACCGTTGTCGCAAGGGGTTCATTGCGCCGCCAGTGAAAAATAGAAAAAGTTCGTGCCCAGCCGGTCGGATGACACGTCGCTCGACCGGGCCGCATTGTCCCTGACCACCAGGTAGACAGTGTAGCGGCCCTTCTGGAAGCTTCCTTCGGCGTTTTCACCGTACAGGGAGAACACCACGGACTGACGAAACTCCGCAGCCTGGGCCCCCTCACCGAGCAGGGATTCGATCACGGTTTGTCGATCGTCGACCTCAAGCTCTCCGCCCGGAGGATCGGACCGGGTCACATACCAGGAATAGACCGGTGAATCGATCGCGTTCTCAGGCTGAACGGCCATCTCGGCGGTGAAGGCGATGTTCAATACCGAACGGTCGACCGTTACCGTGTCCCCCGTCATCACGGATCGTGTGTGATGGGTGTCGCCCGATAACCAGTCGGCCGAAATTCCGGAGATCACAGGGTTGGCGCCGACGGGTGCGGGGGTTATCCGGAAACGCTTGAGGGCGGAAAGGGACCGGGAGCCCAGGGCGACCGAGGACGTGACCGGAACGTCCAGCCATGGGTTGCCATTCAGTATTCCCGCGGGCAGGTCGAGCACGAATTCCTCGTTATAGGGCACGATTTCCTCATGAAAGACGTCTCCGTCCGGGTCATTGATCCGCCATGTGACAGGCATCACGGAATCCTGGTCCATGGCGGAACCGCCGATGAGAAGCTTCATGGATACGGTGTCGCCGGGCGATGCTTCCGGGGCTTCGATGCGTACGGCAAGAATTTTATAATCGACGACAACGTGGTCTTCAGGCAGGTTGTCGTCGCCGCATGCCGAAGCCATCAGGGCCAAAAGCATGAGGATTGCATATCGGATGGGTGTCATAGATCGTCTCCTTGTTTTTTTGAACGTCGGCGGTTGCACCGCGTCATGGCCGGCCCATGGCCGTTAAAAATCAACTTTCATTCCAAGAAAAATCAGGGGGATTTCGGAGTCGACCGACACCTCTTCCTCCTTTGCGGTGTAATCTTCGTTGTACGTGATGCCCGTGACGTATTTGTTTTGAAAGACGTTACGGATATCGATGTAGGTGCTGATGACGCATTCATTGAACAGCCAGTATCGGTCGATCCTGAAATCCACCTGGTGGTGTGACCTGAACCGTCTGTCGTTGACAGGTCCCGTGTACAGAGGAATGTATTCGTTGTTGTCCACATCGTATCGTGTGTCCACATGGAGCAGGTCGGTGTAGGGTGTGCCGGACACATACTGGTATTTCAGGCCGAAAGACCAGTAGCGGTTGGGTTTGTAGCTCATGACGCCGACCAGGTTGTGGGGGATGTCCGAATCAAAGTATCGTTCCGGTTTGCCCGGGCCGTCGGTCCGTTTGGCCACCGAATAGGAGTAGGCGATCCAGCCGAAGAAACGATCGTTCATGGAGCGGCGCAGGAGGATTTCCGCACCGTAGGACCGTCCGCTGCCGTCATTGGTGTAGAACGTCGGATCATCCGCGCGGTCACGGACGACCAGATCGTCAAAGCGTTTGTAGTATCCCTGGATGTCAAGAAACAGGTCCGGCGTGAAGGCGTGTTCGATTCCGGCCACTGTATGGGTGGAGCGCTCGGGCTTCAGCCCCCGGGTGCCCCAGGGCTCCAGGAATTCGTCGTACTGGGGCATCTGAGAATACAGGCCCCCGGCGGTTTTGAGGGCGGTCCGGTCGGTCAGTTGGTATTTCAGCGACAGCCTGGGGTCGATCACCGAGTGGTGATTGTACGTATCCCGAAAACAATGAACCCCCGGCGTGACGGTCAGTTTCCCGAAACGCATTCGGTCCATGGCATACACCGAGGGTGTAAAAAAATTGAAATCCTTGTCAAGGGTCAGTTCAAGATCCGTGTTGTCGTATGAAATCTCCCCTTCTTTGTCGAGGACGAGGGTGCATGAATCCAGATTCACTCCAGCGTAATCCATGCGAAAACCGGCTTTCAGGTGATGGGTGTCGTTCAGGCGGTATTCGGCGTTCTCGTTCAAAGAAAAATTGGAGACGCTCTGGCGGTGATAGGCCCTCTCTCCCTGTTCCCAGGTGAACCGCGATTCGGTGAACATCGGAGAAAGCACCGAGTTGAATGTTCCGTTTTTGAATCGCCATTCACCGATGAGGGTCGAAAACCACTGTTTGTGATTGAGGGTATCCGAATACCGCTCCGAAACCGGAATCTCCGGCTCGGTAACCTTGAAGCTGTCCACGGCGTTGATGCCGATCAGGCGGAATTCATTGCCGGGAGAAGCTTTGTGGCTGTACATGAACGAGGCGTCGTAATAGACAGGGTATTTGATGAAATCCAGATCATTGTCCGGGTTTCTTTCCTTTTCCACACGTTCCGCCGCTTTGAGGTACTGATCGAGAAATCCCCGTTTCATTCCGAAATAAAAGGAATCCGTGTCAGAGACCGGGCCTTCGATCATGAAGGACGATGAGAGGAGCCCGAGGTTGATGTACCCCCCGATCCGATCGGTTCGGGGATTCCGGATGTTCATGGAGATCACCCCACCCATGGCATTCCCGTACTCGGACGAAAACCCCCCGGCATTGTAATCCACCGATTCGATCATTTCCGGTTCGATGATGCTTTCAAGGCCCCCGAAGTGGTAAAACGCCGGTATTTCATGACCGTTTACCGTAAAGAGGCTGTCTTCCTGTGACGAGCCCCGGATCACGATGCCGTTTCCGTATCCGTTGAACACCGATACGGCGTTGACGCCCGGCATGTTGGTGACGGACTTCAGGACATCCCGGTTGCTGCCGGGAATGGCCACGGCTTCCTGGATGGAAATCGTTTGGGAGGACACCTCGCTGGTTTGTTTTTTGTTCCGGACAACGACCCGGTAGGGGTTGATGGTCCGTGGCACGATCCGGAGCATAAGGCCCTCGATGTCCCGGTCTGCAACGGAAACACTCTGGTCGAAGGTGTCGTAGCCCATGGCGGCGATGATCAGGGTGTAATCACCGGGGCAGACGGGGACGGAAAAGTTTCCCTCCCCATCGGTCGTCACCGAGGAGACCATGGCCCCGGATGCCTTGTCTTTCACGAAAATCCGGATATGGGCCAGGCGGTTCCGCGTTCCTTTTTCAGCGACACGTCCGGAAATCAGCGGCAGGTGTTCCGGTGTCGTTTGCTTTGTTTCATTGGCCAAATCTTTTCGGCCCGGCCTAAGGGCCTCCCCGGCCTGACTTATCGTCGCAATGCACAGGATGATCACGATGATCGATGCGGATATCCGTTTCATAACCGTCCTTCCCTGAAAAGGTTTTTCGAACAGATCATGTCGATGATCGATTCGACCCGGACGCTTCCGGCTTTGATTTTTGTTTTGCAGATGTTGAAAAAAACCACCGCCGGAATGGCCACGGCAAGGCCGACTGCGGTGACGATCAAGGCTTCCGAGATGCCGGCCATCACCACCTGGGGTCCCGCTGCCTTTGCCATCCCAAGATCGGCGAAGGATTTCAAAATGCCAAGAACGGTTCCGAGAAGTCCGATAAACGGTGCATTGCTGCCCACCGAACCCAAAAAGTTCGAGTATCGCTCCCAGGTTTGTTTTTCCATATGAAAACAGGCGGAAACATGGTGGGAAAACCCCTTGGCGGTGGGGTGCCCGTGGTTCAATCCTTTCAGAACCACGGCCGTTTCAGCCGAATCGTGCTGCATGAGAATCGTTGAAACCTCCTTCAAGGACAGGGCGTTTTCGAGCTCCGGCAGAAGGGTGTCGTGACGCAGGAACCTTCGTCTGAAAAAGATCATCCTCTCGATGAAAAAGGCCAGGGTCAAAACGCTCAGAACCAGCAGGATGCCCAGGATGACCCGGGCTGCGTAAAAAGCAAGCAGGGATACGTGTGTTGTCATCATAATGATTTCCTCATGTGTCATTCGTCCAAAATAAAGGTGTATACAAGATCATCCAGAACGGTTCCCACGGCGGTCCCGTTCCGTGTGGCCGGTTTGAACCGGCTTTTTTTAACCGCCTCCACCGACGCCTGGGCAAACAGCCTGTGGCTGGCGCGAAGCACTTTCACGTGTGTGACTCTGCCCGCGTCATCGATGCTGACGGACAGGGCAACCTCGCCTTCGCGGTCCTCGTCTTTCAAGGGCACGGGATATTCCGGCGTGATTTTCAGCAAAAATTCCGGCAGGGTGGTTAGTTCAAACACCGGAAACGTTCGATAATCCCTGACCTTCTCGATCGGGGTAAAGGCCTCCTCCTGCTCCTTCATCAGCGTGTTTCCCACCCGGGCCGTGAACCCGCTTGGAGACGCCTCGGCCACAGAGTTTCGGCTGACACCGAAAACCGGTGTGACCGCATCTGGGCTTGTCGGGGGCTTGGTCGTGCTTTGTTCATGGGACACCGGTACCGGAGCGGGTTTCAGGGGTTGTTTCTTCGACGGCGTCCGTTTCACGATATGTTGTGCTTTTTTCCGGGCGGGCGGCGGCTCCGGAGGCGGGGGGGTCACCGCCTCGGGCTCGGACGTCCTGATCGAAGGCGTCATCGTCACAGGAACGAGGATCGAGGTCTTTTCGACGGCCCCGGACGGGACGGTCGATTCCATGGATCGGAAATAAACCAGCAGGGCGAGGTGAATCGTCATCGAAACGATCAGGCCTGCAACCAGGGTGTTCTGTGATGTTTTCATGGCCTTTGCGCGTTCTCCAGGTATTCCACATTGATGGCGAACCGGGCGATGTCGAGCGTTCTCACCATGTCGATGACCCGGATCACGTCCCCATGGCAGGTTTTCCGGTCGGCGCTGATGGCCACCTGGATATCCGGCTCGCTCCGCTTTCGGGCATCAAGGTTGGCGGTCAGGGCCTCGAAGGAGTCCTGCCGCTCTCCGGCCAGATAATAATCGCCCGACGGGGAGATCATGACCGAGACGGTTTTCGCCTGAACATCGTCACCGGTGGCCGCCTGGGGAAGTTCCACCGTGATGCCGTGGACATCCACGATGGACGACACCATCATGAAGATGATCAGAAGGACCAGCATGATATCCACAAGGGGGGTGATATTGATGCCCGTTATGATCTCGTCTTGGTTGTCCTGAAATGAGCCCATGGTTCACCTCACGATTGCGGGTTGGTATCGCCGGACAGACGCTGGTCCAGAATGATTTTTTTCCCGCTGAAGCCGAAGATCAGGCACCATGCGTCCCATCCCTCAAAGCAGGCCGGATCTTTTTCGGCGATGGGGTCGCTGTTGTCGCCTTTGGGGAAGGTTGCGTCGACGTATTGAAATTCCGGAGAATGAAGCTCCAGCCTGGTTTTGTTTGTCTCGAAACTCAGAAGCCCCAGAAGATTGAATCCAGGCAGGGGGATTGGGTTGAGCGTGCTGCTCAATCGGAAGCCCAGGGAGAAGGCGCGGCTGTTCTGATAGGTTTCCATGCCCACCGTCACCTGTTTATGAATCCGTTGGCCGTTGCGGAAGATTTCAACGGTAAGGCCGTCACCCGGCGATGCGCCGTCGATTGTTTTCCGGAAATGCGTGAGCCCGTTTACGGGTTCTCCGTCGATGGACAGAATCAGGTCCCCCTCCCGTATGTCCGCGGCCTTAAGAGGCGTCCGGTCGAAGACTCTGGATACGAAGAGGGCGTCTTCTCCTGTGTCGCGGATGGCTTCGGGCAGGGCCGGAATCACACCGGCGCCGTGCTCAAAGTAATTGGCGCATTGGGCTTTGAAAAAGGATGTGTCGGCCTCGAGGCAGGTCCCTCCGATCCAGCCGCGCTGATGAACGGGTTTGGGGCCCGATGCGCAGCCTGAAGCCAGCAGGCAGCCGAATGAAGCGATAATGATCAAGCGATAGGGTGTCATGATGTTTCTCCTTCTGATGGGGTGATAATAGGTGAACATTGATGGCTTCGTAAAACGTCCGATTTTATAGTGGTTGTCATATGTCTGTTCCGATTCACGTCTCCGACAGCCCTGCCGGGGGCCAAACTTTTTGTAAAAGTTTGACAAAACAGGTCTTGATGGTCTCGTAAAAAGTCGAATTTCAGACGGCTTCGTAAAATGTTCGAGATCAAGGTTTGCGAATCCCAAGGAATGAGGCGTACTTAGGGTACGCCGCAGTGACGAGGGATGACGCGTAATGCAGATATCGGACTTTTTACGGAGCCGTCAGGTCTTAAACTATCACGTGTTCATAACAAGCGTGATTTTCTGGATAGTCCGGTGGGTCAGAATGCTCCTTTTATTCGAGTCTTACGCACCCAACCCGTTTGTCCAGCTTTTCAAAAGCTGGCCGCCGGAGGCCCATTTAAACGGAACGTTTTTTTGCCATCATTTGATGACGTTTTACGAGTTCATCAACATTTGAAAGCAGATTAATGAAGAACGCAGGCAGCGGATATCAAAATCCGGTGAATTGACGAATCGGGTGGGTGAACGGTCAAGGCGGGGGGCTGGGTGCCGGTTCGGGGCGGTTCCGGTTCTTTAAACGACTGCCGACGCTGAAACAATCACCGGTCCAGCCATTTTTTGAAGTCGCTGACCTTCATGCGGCTGACCAGGACCTCCGACGGCAGGGGCGGGGTGAGGTCCAGTGAAAGCCTGCTGTTGAAGAAGGGGTGGATGGCGGAAACGGCATCGAGGGAGACGATCATCTGCCGGTTGATTCTGAAAAAGGCGTTCGGGTCGAGCAGGCCTTCCAGCTCATCTAATGTGTGCTCCACAAGAAAGCGGCTGCCGCTTCGGGTCACCAGGAAAACAAGCTGGCTGTCTATCAGGAAATAGGCGGCGTCACGGGCCTGAACCGGCCGAAGGGTCTGCCCCGATTTGACCAGAAACCGTGTCTTGTGCGATGTGTCGCCCTGATCGAGGAGGGAAAGAAGGGCGGTGAGCCTTTCTGGGGACGGTGAACCGAAGGCGCGTTTCATGGCATGATACTTGTCGAGGCTTTTTTTCAGATCCTCCTGGTGAATCGGTTTGAGCAGGTAATCGATGCTGTTCACCTTAAAGGCCTCAACGGCGTATTCATCGAAGGCGGTGGTGAAAATCACCGCACACCCGGGCTGGATCTGTCTGAAAATCTCGAAGCAGACCCCGTCGGACAGCTGAATGTCCGCGAAGATGATGTCCGGTTCGTCGTGGTGCGTCAGAAAGTCCACCGCGTCGTCGATGCTGTCGATGACGGCAAGGATGGTGATCGCGGGATCGATCCTTGAAAGCATGGATGTCATTTGTTTGGCGGCGGCGGTTTCATCTTCAATGATCAGAACGTTCATGGGGTTGTCCTTTGTTTTCGAGCATGGGAAGCCAGACGCAAAAGTCGGATTGCGTTTCCATGATCCGGACCTCACGGTCCGTGAGAAGGCGGTAACGGTTGGTGATGTTGTCAAGGCCGATACGGGTGGACGGCATTGACGGAGTTTTTTTCTGGAGCCGGTTTGAAACGATCAGGTACTGATCCCTGACGAAAACCCTGATGGACAGGGGCTTTTTTCGAGAGACGATATTGTGTTTGATGGCGTTTTCAACCAGAAGCTGGAGAGAAAACGGCAGGATAAGGTTGCCGGTGCAGGCGTCGGGGACCGTTATGGCAATCGACAGGTTGTCGCCAAAGCGCTTGGACATGAGAAAACGGTAGGACTCCAGGAAATCAAGCTCTTCCTTCAGCGAAACCAGGGCACTCGATCGGGTCTGAAGCACGTAGCGGTAAACCCGGGATAATTCCTGGAGAAAACAGACGGCCGCCTTCGGATTGTCTTCGATGATCGATGAAAGGGTGCCGAAACTGTTGAACAGAAAGTGGGGGTCCACCTGATTTTTCAGGGCTTCAAACTGGGAAAGGATGTTTTCTTTCTGGAGTTCGAGAAACTCGGATCTTTTTTTTTCGAGTTCGAGGGAGACGGTCTGCATGGTGTAAAAGGTCGAGGTGTAATGCCGGATCATCACATAGCCAAGGACAAAGACGAACCCCACCATGCTCCATCCAAACACATCGAAGGTGATGGGAACAAGGCCCAGACGCTCCAGAAGATGGATCAGGATGAGGAGCATGAAAAGAAGAAAGAAGACGGTGAAGATCCTTCGGATATCCGCGGACGCGGCCGGGTGGGACCTTTGAATGATCACGATACAGGTAAGGCAGCTCAGAATCATCAGGACAAGCAGGCCTACTGTGAGGTCAGGGCCGGAGAATGCGGGCATCACAGTGGTCCAGGCGAGGGCGGCATGTATGATCCACAGGCCACGGACCATCATCCTCGATCGGGGGCCCAGGGTGAACACGGCATTGAAAAAGGCGAAAAGGCCCGCTGGAACCAGCAAAAAGGACACGGATTTCAGATAATAGTGTGATTTCGGTGACAGGTTCGGGAAAAAAAGGGCATGGGCGTCGGCCAGATAGGTCAAGGCCACGAAAAGGGCGAACATGCCGAAGGAAAAGAAGGGGTAACTGCGCTCTTTCCATCGGATCAGGAAGATAAAAAACGAGCCTGCTCCGATGACCAGAAGCAAGAAACCCAGGCAGAGATCCACAAGGCTGCTGCGATAGAGATCCTCCTTTTGGGCGATCATGATATCCAGGATGTCGTCGGCCTCCCCAAGTGCGATCAAAAAAATATCTCCAAGTCCTGTGCGGTCCGGGTAGGTGCTGTGCAAAAAGAGAGATTCACCCGCATTGGCGCTTCCGATGGGAACGAGGTGGCTCATGTGATTTCGATGTTCCCCATCGGACGGCCTGCCATGGGTGTAAATCAGCGTATCGCCTTGATAGACGTCGAGGTCGTTCAGAAATGCCGAAACCAGGAGCATGGGTTCGGCCCGGTTTCCGTCGGGCATGGGGAGCCGGAGCCAGATGTCGTGGCTTCCGGTCAGGTCATTGAAATCAAAGGACGTCATGGGGGACCAGGCGTCGGCTGTCTCCGGCGGCCCTCCGGGAGAACCGATGTGGTAGTCCAGGGACACGATGTCGAACACCATCGGTGGTCCGGTTGCTGTCGCCGTCTGTGGTGGGATGAAGCAGAACTGGAACCACAGGGCCATGACGACGGCGATGATCCGGATCACCGGTGCGTAAATTCGGTTCATGTCAGTCCGATCGTTCTGTCCGATCCGGTGTGTCGGTCGGGTTGTCGGTTCGGTTTTGGCGGCCTTCACGGATCGCGGCACCAAGCTGGTCCGGCGTCCATGAAAGGCCTCGGGCCTCCTGTTCATAACGCGTCCGCGTTCCGTGGTCTTCGATGGTCAGGAGAAGTCGATAATGGTCCCAGGTCAACTGCGGTGAAACCATGGCGGCCCGGGGATAAAGCCGGTAAAACCGTTCCATGGTCATGAGGGTATCGGGAGGGATCTCGGAATCCTGGGCCAGGGTTTTGATCAGGTGGTCGTGGTAGTCGTCGTTATCCCTGTATGTGGTCTTTTCACGGGCGATCTGTTCCCCCAACTGGCGATAGACCAGGATGATTCCATAGGAATCGGCATGGGTTTCCATGGTTCGGATCAGATCAAGAAGGGGCTGCACGCGGTCCCGGAAGGACAGGTAGCGTTTTGTGTTGAGGGCCTCAATTTTACGGGCGATGGTTTTCTGGGTCAGACGGTTTCGCGTCTGGGACAGGGAAAAGGTCGAGGGCCGCGGAAAGAAGGAAGCAAGACACGGGGGCAGCTCGGTCCTGTCGGACGAAACGGTCTTTGCCGGCGGGTCGGAAAGATGGGGCAGGGTGAGCCCGATCACAAGAAGGATACCCACAAAGAGCTTGATTCCATATGTCGTCGGTGCTCTATTCAAAGGCATATCCCAGTGACACCCCGTAAAGGACAGATGTCTCATCAAAAAATCCGATATTGGCGTCGACCCGGTTGATGCCGACGCCCAGGCGGGTATACCAGTTCTTGTTCCACAGGTGCTTGCGGGTGTAAAAGCATTCCAGGGTATAGCAGGTTTCCTCCCGGGTTTTACCGAACAGGGGATGCCGTTTGTCATAACGGGTGGATTCGACGGTGCCGGCCAGCGAAAATCCGTTGTCTCCCCGCTCCATGGCATAACTGAGTTCCATTCCGATCCCGTCTGCGGCGTATGCACCGCCTTTGGCGTCATGGCGGGTATAGTAAAAGGAGGGGGACAGCAAGGTGTCGAACCGGTCGTTCAGGAAGAGGGTGTAACCGGCCTTTAGGGTGTGGGTCAGCCCGCTGCGCTTCAGATCGGCATCGGCGTTGCCGGAAACGTCATCGTCCACCTTGTCGCCCCGAAAGGCGTATCTCATGTGAAGCCCCGTTCCCAGGATGCCGTCATAATCCACGGCGACACCGGCGGCGTCCACGTCGGTGGTTTCCCGGTCCACCCCGGTGAGGTAGGGGTCCTTCCAGGCTTCGCCACCGCCCCCGAACACTGACAGATCAAGCAGGCTGCCGTCATCGTAAACCGTTTGAAGTCCGGCTGTGAGACCTTCGCGGTCATCATCCAGAAACGGGGTCCCCAGATAAATGGACACCGTGTCCGAAAGAAGATAGTCTATCTCGAACAGAAAAAGAGCCGAACCGAAATGTTCAAAAGACCGGTTTTTGTCAAGGGTGTCGATGCGGCTGAACCGCTCGCTCAGGCCGAAATAGCTGTCCGGATCGACACCCGAGGTCCGGCTTGTCGTGGCAATGCCGACCAGGCCGAGTTCGACCCGTCCCGTCAGGCGTCCGGGGTGCTCCGGCGCGTCCTGGGCCCGGGCGAAAACGGATGTGAGAAGGCATGCCGTTACGATTGTCAGAGAAATGATGAACCTGTTTTTCATGAAATCAGTTCCCAATCGTTGGTGGGCGTATCTGGTTCAGGCTTCGTTGAGGGTGTGATCGATCCTGCACGCTCAAGCCGGTTTCTTGGGGTTTGCGCGGCATGGTCGTCTTTTCCTGGCTGACAGCCCTGGTCCGTCCCATGATTTTTTGGTGCAATTATCTTTGGTTTCGGATGATATCGCAAACGGTTTTCAGGTGAATTGTCAAAAAAAAAGGGTGAACTGTCAGGCGGCCGGTTTTTTTGTAACGATCCGGGTGAATCTGCGTTATGGAAGAAGAATGGAAACCTTTCGACATTTTTACATTGAGACCAAAGACCGGCTTTTTGGTTATCTGATGCGCATGACCGGGGATTATCAGCTTTCCGCAGACATCCTCCAGGGTAGCTATGAGCGTATGCTGTCATCCTATGGTCCGGCTGTTCAGAGTATGTCGCTGCTTTTCACGATCGCCCGGAATGCACTGATTGACGTAAGGCGAAGAGAACGTTTTGAGCGTCATGTGGATGACGTGGAACTACCCGATGATCACCAGCCTGAACATGACATGATGATCCTGGAGTCCTATCGAAGTGTGCTGGAGGCTATGGAGCATCTGGATGAGCTTGAACGGGAGTTGATTGCCATGGTGTCCGGTTCGGATCTTTCCTACCGGGAAATAGCCGGCATCGTTGGAATCAGTGAAGGCAATGTCCGTGTGAAAGTGCATCGTGCACGGTGCAAACTGAAAGACAGATTGAAGCGAAAGGATGCGTGATGAGTGACTTGAGCAGTCGATTTATCGACAATGACCTTGACCTGGAATCCAAGCGGGTGTTTGTCGAGCGGATTCACGGTGAGGACGTGTTTTATCGCGAGACGCTTGATTTTCTCGATCTTGAAGTCCGGCTGAGGGGTGATGTGGTTTGTGATCTCCCCGATCCGGGCTTCGATGAGGCGGTGGTGGTATGGCCCCATTGGCGGCTTGCAGGGCGGGTTCTGAGTTTGGGACTGGCCTGTGCGGCCGTTCTTTTGATGGTTGTCCTGTTCACCCTCTCTGGTGGTCAGCAGGCGGCATATCGGGAAAACCGTTTCGTGATTTACCGGCCTGACGTGTCCAGGGTGGACATCGTCGGCAGTTTCACCGGCTGGGAACCGATTCCTTTGGACGCCGTGGGTCAAAGCGGGTACTGGGAAATCTCCCTTGATATTCCCGATGGCGTTCATCGGTTCACCTATCTGCTCGACGGGGAGGTTCCCTTTGCCGATCCGACAATCCTTACGGTCGAACGGGATGATTTCGGGGGCATCAATACCATATTGATGACGGAGTCCTGATATGGCGCTGAGGCTGGTTCCCATGATGGCAATCGTGTGTCTCCTGATGACGGCCTGTGTTCATCACTACCATGAAAAACAGGGGGACCTGCTCGTTGTGTATCTCAAACGCCCTGAGGCGGAGGCGGTCAGTTTCCTGTATTCCCACGATGGATTCAAGCCCCACAAGGCCGTTCGGGTTCAATCGGATCTCTGGCAGGTCAGCGTAACGTTTGCCAATGACTTCGTGTATTTTTACATCGTTGACGATGAGGTTTACCTGCCCCCTTGCAGGCTCAGGGAAAAGGATGATTTCGGCAGTGAAAACTGTGTTTTTTCGGAGATGTTGTAACCGATGGCTGCTTAATACGTTTCAATGTCAGGGATAACGACAGACAAGGAGCAGGAACGATGAAAAAATTAGTGATACAAGGGGTGGTGTTGATCTTTCTCGGAACGGCGGTCTGCTGGGCTTCGGATTCGGTTCCGGTCACAGCGGGGGGCGCGTCCGATGAAACAGGTCGAATGACCGTCATGATGGAGCAGCGTAGGTTCTCAGAAGAAACCGTCATGGCGGCATGCAAGGTCATTGAGGCGGCCCGGCACGAAGGGCTTCCCACAAAACCCATCATGGACAAGGCCCTCGAGGGAATGGCCAAGCAGGTTCAGGAAAGGGCCGTTGTCCGGGCCATGGAACAGGTCCGGGCCCGTTACGCAGAGGCGTTCAGGTATGCCCGGTCGTTTGCTTTTTCCGATAAAAAGAACATAGAAATCGGTCATGCCATGGCTGAATGTATGAGCGCCGGTCTGGAGAGCCGGGAGATGAAACAGGTGGTGGAGCGGTTGAGGCGCCGCCTTGAAAACGAGCGTGGCGAAGGAGGCCAGGAATTGGTCGAACAGAGTGTGATGACGATCCGCAGCATGGCCAGAATGGGTTTGCCCTCCGACATGACCGGAGAATTGATCGCAGCCGCCCTGGAACATCAGTACAATGCCAGGGACATGCGGGCCCTGCGCCTCGGTTTTCAGGAACAGGCCAGATCCCGATCTGCGGCCATGGTGGCCCGCGATTACACCGATGCGTTGGAGCGGGGCGAGGGAATAGGCGCTCTTGGGACGTCCTCGACCATCGGACAGGGAAATGCCAGGGAGCGCGGTTCTCAGGCTGAAGGCGGTTCATCCGGCGGACCTGGCGGACGGGGAAACAGCGGAACCGGAGGCCGGGGCGGCCACGGACGCTGAGTTCTATCAAGCGCGTTTTATTATAAAACGATGATCAGCCCAGGGACTGCCGGCATTGGGTAATCATGGCTTCGCGGGCCACCACGCCATTCCGGCCCCGGCGTTTGGCTTCGTAGAGCATGGCGTCGGCCTCGGCCAGAAGGGAAATGCTGTCGTCGTCGGGTGTGGCTTCGGCCACACCGAAGCTGGCGGTGAAGGTCAGGTTTCTTCTGCCCGTCAGGGAAATCGTCAGGGTTTCGATCCGTTTTCGGATCCGGTGGGCAATGACCACGGCCTGATCGGCGGACGCTTCGGGAAGGACGATCACGAATTCTTCGCCCCCGTAACGGGCCAGGGTATCGCTTTTCCGAACGACCTCAGGAATTTCGACGGAAAGACGGCGCAATACTTCGTCACCCACCAAATGACCGTGGGTGTCGTTGATGGTTTTGAAATGATCGATGTCCATCATGATCAGCGAAAGGGGGCGCTGATGGCGATGGGCGTTGTGAAGATCGTGGTTCAGGATGCCTTCAAGGGCCCGCCGGTTGTAACAGCCGGTGAGCGGGTCGGTGGCAACCCTCCGTTCGAGATCCCTGATTTTCAGAAGGGTGGCAAGGGCGTTGTCCACCGAGGCGATCAGGCTTTTTTCCCAGCCTTTCTTCATCGGGCAGAGGGGCATCGTATGGCTCAGATACAGACGGGCCGTCTGACCGGAGCTTTTAAATTCATAAGAGACAACCGATTCGGGTTCATGGAAAAAGGTGTCGATTACTTTGGATGAGGGTTCGTGGATATGGTTCCAGCAACTGACCGCTGCCCCGGCATAATCCTTCGCCGTCATTTCCCGGAGCCGGGATTTATGAAGCAAGGGGTCGGACCAGATGTGCAGGCCGTCGGCCTCTTCGATGACAAAGGCGAAGAGTTGATAATCAAGGATGTCTTTCAAGCTTTTAGCGGTCTGGCACACCAGGCTCTCGATGCTGTCCTGTCGATGGATTGACAGAATATGCTCGTTCAGATCGGGTTTTTTTTCGATGATGATCGCCTTGTGGGCGGTGGATTCCTTTATTATGGATTCAAGACCTGTATGCATCGAAACCGTTCCTCCGTGTTAGTGGGTTGCCGAATGTGATTTCTTCAAAGAGCAACCTTTGTGCCATATCAGGCGTTCGCGGCATTTTTATAAAGTCATGTGTTAAGTATGTTTCCCAATATATTGTTTTATATGATTATATTTATTTCCTGTGATCAGGAGCCTGTCGGGCTGCCCCCCATGCTGATCGATCCGTGGGTGTCGGGCGGTCTTTCACCGGTACGGCTGAAGTGTCGGATTTTTGACTGATAGTTCATGCCTCCCCGCACATCCCTTCCCTAGGACCACCGCCCGATCCAAGGCCTGCCATCGGGGAAAAAATGTTTGATCGCCCTTCGGATTCGTGTAATCTGTTTGTCATGCAGAAACCGGATAGCGACCCATTATCTTGTCAACCCATCATGAGGAACGCCATGAAGACACGAATCACCGAGCTTTTCGATATCACCTATCCCATTCAGTGCGGCGGCATGCTTTGGCTGGCCAAACCCGAACTGGCGGCGGCCATTAGCAACACGGGGGCCATGGGCAACCTGACCTCCGGCAACTACAACACCGGCGATGAGCTGCGCCGGGCCATCGAACAGACCCGGACGCTGACCGACAAACCCTTTATCGTCAACATCACCACCATGCCGTCAATCCGCCTGCCCGTGGAACTGCTTCAGGAGTTCTTCCGCATCTGCTGCGACATGAAGGTCAAGGCCGTCGAGATCGCCGGGGCGCCGGTGGACCGGTTTCTGGGCCCGGAATATATTCCCATGGCCAAGGCGGCGGGCGTAAAACTGGTTCACAAGGTGGGTACGGTCAAGCATGCGATCCATGCCGAAAAGGCCGGGTACGACGCGGTGACCGTGGCCGGTTTCGAAGAAGGGGGCTTTCCCCACAAGGACAACGTATCGACGATGATTCTCCTGCCCAAGGTGGCTGAGGCGGTGTCCCTTCCCATCCTGGCGGCCGGCGGCATGGTCGACGGCAAGAGCCTGGCCGCAGCCCTTTCCCTGGGCGCAGACGGCATCATGATGGCCACCCGGTTTCTGGCCACCAAAGAAAGCGGTGTCCATCCCAACATCTACCAGACCCTTCTCGACAAGAACGAGACCGACACGGTCCTTGCCCTTCGAACGCTGCTCGGCGGTCTGGGGCTCCAGGTCCGCGCCCTCCGAAACGAGATCATCCGCAAGATCGAAGAGATCGAGGCCGGAGGAGGGGACCTTGCCGCGCTTCTGCCGCTTATCTCCGGGGAGCGGGCCCGGACGGTCTGGCAGGAGGGCAACGCCGAGGAAGCCATGCTGACCATCGGCCAGTCCGTGGGCCGGATCGACGATATCCCCTCGGTTGCCGAACTGGTTCCCCGCATCATGGACCAGGCCCGCACGGCAATCCGGGACACCATGGCCAAGCTCGGTCTTGCCACGGTTCGTGATTGATGACGAAGAGGCGTTAGAATGTCTCCGGTTGTCTTTTTGTCGGTTCCACACCGCTCGATAGCGATCCCGATCCGAAAAACGACGGCATGCCAATGAAACATGCGATTGCCCTGGGATTTCCCACAGGGCAATCGCATGTTTCATATCCTTGAAGAAAAGCAAAAAAAGGCCTTCGTGAGAATCTCAGTGGATTGATCTCAGATCAATCCTGTGGACTCAAACACGTCATCCGTGCCGGCAAGAAAGACACCACGTGAGCACACGACACCCTCTTTGTGACTTTGTGTCTCCGTGAGACATTATTTAGACCGTCCCCTTCGGAGACGCCGTTTTAATGCTCTCACAGAGGCACAAATGCACGGAGAAAAGTCGGACATGCCGACGGCAAGGCTCCTGTGAGCATGTCATGGCAGTAAAGAGCCGGGGCTCTTTTTCTTCGTGTTCCTCGTGAGCTTCGTGGTGAAACCTTCAACCACCCGGTCGCTGCGCTCCCTGAAGGACACGAAGGACACGAAGAAGAAGGACGGGGCATCCCTCGTTGACACACCGCGTTCCATGAACCGCTCACCACAGGACATGACCCATGGGTCTTCGGGATAGGCATGCGATTGCCCTGGGATTTCCCATGTCTGGTTTTGACAAAGACCGGTATTCCTGCTAAGGTAAACCCAACATCACCCCTTGAAGCCAGGGCGATACAACGCGTGTTAAACCGTACCGGATGCTCCCGCATCCGCCGACCCTGTCGCCGTCCGACGCACCCTATCGACACCTCCGTTTCTTAAGGGACGGCTGACTGTTTCATAAAAAGCACCCGCAAGGCAACGGGACCGCCATGACTGTCAGATCCAGAGCCCTCGAGGTCAACCTCGGGGAATATCATGTGGAGGTGGACGTAGATCCCCGGTTCGACGTTCTGGGCCAGGTGATGGCCGTGTATGAGGGGTTGCGCGAGGAATTCCGTTCCTTTCTCGAAGAGTTGTCCCATCCTTACAAAAACAACGCGTTTATCATCAAAAAAGCCCGACGTTTTGCCCTGGAATATTTTTTTCTGTTCCGGGACCATCCCATGGGCCCCGAAGGGGTAAGGCGTTACATCGAGATTTTTATCGGCGTGCTTTGCAGATCCGATGCGGGGCCGGTGAGAACCGATGCCGCCGACAACCTTCTGGTTTATCTTCAGAAAATCATCCGCGAGTCGGGCCGTGCCTTTCCCCGGTTTTTGCCGGTTCTCGACGAAGCGTTCAGCGCCATGTTAGCCCTTGATGACCCGGTGTTCGACGATATTGTGAAAAGCTATTATTCCCTGACCCGGATTGTCGAGTTGTTTCTTGCCGCAAATCCGCAACCGGTTGAGGGGTTCGGCAGCGTGAACGGTCTTCTTTCCCGCTACCTGACCTCGACCTTTTCGTATTTCCGGAGTATCCGGGATCCTCAGGCCTGGTTTCACGAGCATACCTTCGAACCGTCCGACAGCCCCGAGGCTCTGGATATTTTCAATTCGGTGTCCCGGGGGTTCATCGACGGTCTGATCCGTGATCATCACGACGCTCTCACCCGTCATTCTCCGGATTCTCGCGAACTGACGGCGGCTCTTGCGGCGCTGCCCGGCTTCCCGGACATGGTCCGGAATTATCGGAATGTCCCCAGAAAACTTTACGAGGCCGGACGCGAAACCCATGCTTCCCATCGGTGGAAACTTCTGTTTCTGTTTCATATCATGGGGATCAACGGCCTCGGCCAGATCCATGAGGACGTGTTGCGGGACATCAACCGAACCATGAAGATGATCATCGCGACGGAAAACCGGGCCGATGTGCTTGCCCTGATCGACCAGGCCTTTCCCATTTTGAAAAAATGGGTCGGACGGTATCCGGATGCGGCCCTCAACTGCGTGCTGAGCATGGGAGAGGGCATCTACCGGACCGATGATTTGGATTTTGTCAATTACTTTATCGACCGGGTCATCGATCTGGGCTTTCAGCCGCCCTCACCGGAGACGAGCAAGGGCGATCAGGTCACCCGGATCAACCGGAATCATCTGTTGAACATCCGGATCTGGATGCACATCATCGACCTGAATCCCAAGTGGTCATCCCGTCTGATATCGGCCCTAATCATTCATCTGAGCCTTTGCGGCACCGTCATCCGGGATACGGACCTGTTCCCCCGCGACATCAGCCGATTCCTTTCCGGTCCCATCGAACCGGTCTACCATGTGGCCAAACAGCTCGCACGCCTGTTTCCATGTTATTTCAACGAGATCGGCGCCGAGGGCCTTCTGAGGGACGTGTCCACCGACATCGACGAGATTTGCGGACGCCGGGATGTTCTGGTCCATTATCTGAGAAAGCAAAGCCATGTGGAGAGCAGCAACAGGCTGCCCGCACTGCTTGTGACTCTTCTGGATTTCTGGTTCCGGAAAGACGTAAGCCTGCTCAAACCCTGGCTCCCCGACCACCTTTACGCCTCCGTCGTTCCTGAAGGGCCCTATGTCGACGGGGTCCATGACGTGATGGTCGATCTGTGCAGACTGGCCGGAACAGAGACGGAGGGCCTGACCCATCTGACCTTGGGTCAAATCGAATCGTTGATGAAAAAAGTCCGGGAGGGCAGCGCGGTCGATCGGAAGCGGGTTCTGCTGGCCTTTCATTTTTATCATCTGCTTTGCCGAAAATACCGGCCGGATATGTCGGACCTTGACGCCTTCATCGAGACGCTTTCGTCCCGGGGTTTTCCCGGCATGGACGATCTTCAGGACGCCCTTGCCGAAACCGAGGTGAAAAGCCGCCTGTACAGGCTGCTGAACGTGCTTGAGAACCTCAAGCGCCTGATTCTTTCGGACCAGACCTTCGACGCCCGGGAAGACATCTACCACAAACGTCATATCACCGTGGACATCCCCTCCATGTACGGCACCTACCATGAAAACCGGTTCAATGCCATGGGGCTCACGTTTCGACTCGAAGCCCTGGTCAACGTGCTGTTTGAGGATTACATCGACGAACTGGACCTGTCTCTGGTCACCAAGGCCACGTTTTTTCAGATCTACAACCGGCTGATGCTGTTCGACAATGCCCTCAAGATCGACGGGATTCATTCCTGGGAGTTTGAAAAGCAGTTGAATCTGATGATCATCGCCCTGGGCTCCAGCGGGTTTACCTACACCCAGTATCTGGATATCATCAAGGGATTTGTCCAGGCGGTCCGCAATATCGTCAACGTGTTTTTCAACAATGTCCATGCCCACAACCTGGACCGGATTCTGCCCCAACTGGACCCCCGGCGGATTCTGGCACGGTTCATGGGGGACGCCGTCCAGCTCGACGACGACAGACGCCGCCATCTTATCCCGGAGATGTTTTTCCGTGAAAAGATTTCCCAGGCCCTGGGACTTCAGCAGCTCGACCGGTTTCTGGGGCGCATTCTGTCAACCTTGTACAACCAGGCCGAACTGCTTCCCGAACACTGTCTCCGGCTGTTGCTCAACTACGACCCCCAGCGGGCCATGGCCGACATGGGCAAAATGGAAACCCAGGCCCTGGGCATCGTGGCCCTTGGCAACAAGGGCATCAACCTTTGCCGTTTAACGGGGTTCGGCTGGCCCGTTCCCCCCGGTTTCATTATCACCACCGAGGTTTATCGCTGCCGGAGTATCATCAGCAGTTACCCCGACGCGGACAGGAACTTCAACCGCCGGCTGTCGGTTCATATCCGGGAGATCGAGACCCGGACGGGCAAACGGTACGGGGACCCCCGAAATCCTTTGCTCCTTTCGGTTCGAAGCGGATCATCCGTGTCCCAGCCGGGCATGATGGACAGCCTCCTCAATGTGGGGATCAATCCGGTTATTGCCGAAGCCCTGGCCCGGGACACCCAAAACCCCTGGTTCGCCTGGGACAATTATCGACGGTTCCTTCAGGGGTACGGCATGGCCTTCGATTTGTCCCGGGACGCCTTTGACCGGATCATTCAGGCTTTCAAAGAGGAAACCGGTGTTCACCTCAAGCGGGCCCTTTCCGGGGACCAGATGCGTGATCTGGCCATGAGATACCGGGCCTTCATCGAAGACTCGGGCATACCGTTGATTGACGAGCCCTTCGAGCAGTTGAAGGTCTGTATTCTCAAGGTGCTGGAATCCTGGAATCTTCCCAAGGCCAGGGTCTACCGCAAGATTCTGGGCATCTCAGACGACTGGGGCACGGCGGTGAACATTCAGAGTATGGTGTTCGGCAACCTGGCCGGCGGGTCGGGCAGCGGGGTGATTTTTACCCACAATCCCAGAAAACCCGGCGACACTCTGGGGTTGTGGGGTGATTTCACCATCGGCAACCAGGGGGAGGATGTGGCGGCGGGGCTGGTCAATACCCTTCCCATTACCCTGGCCCAGAAGCAGATGGAACAGCGGGACACGGACATGGTCCTTGAAACCCATTTTCCCGAGATTTTCAAGGCCCTGAGGCATTACGCCGCGGATTTGATCCGTAACCGGGGCTGGAACCCCCAGGAAATTGAGTTCACCTTTGAGAGCGATAAGGCCTCGGATCTTTATATTCTTCAGACCCGGGACATGGTGTTTGACAGCGGCGGAAAACGTCCGGTGTTCGATGTGGAGGATCAAAGGTTCCAGAACAGTTACGTGGCCCACGGCATCGGCGTCAGCGGCGGGGCCATGAGCGGCCGCATCGTTTTTTCTCTCGACGAGATCGAACGGTACCGCAGCGAGTCTCCCGAAACCTGCCTGATTCTGATCCGAAACGACACCGTGCCCGATGACATCAAGGAAATCCATGCGGCCGACGGCCTGTTGACGGCCCGGGGCGGCATTACCTCCCATGCGTCGGTGGTGGCCCACCGCCTGGAGAAAACCTGCGTGGTCGGCTGCGGGGATCTGGTCTGCGACGAGCAGAACAAGGTCGCCCGCCTGGGGGATCTGACGTTTGAAAGCGGCGAGTTTATCAGCATCGACGGTCAGGAAGGCTCGATTTATCAGGGTTTTTTCTACGTCCTGACCTGAGGCATTGAACGATATGTCGAACAGGCATTCAGACAAACAAGGAGACGGCAAACGATGAAGACGGACAAGAGAATTCTGGGTATCAATGGTCTGGGACGGATCGGCAAGTTGACGCTCTGGCAGTCTGTGTACCGGAAACGGTTCGATGAAATCGTGGTCAACCTCGGGCGGCAGGTGGGCACGTCCATCGGTGATATCGTGCATTACCTGGAACGGGATTCGACTTACGGTCATCTGAGCGGGTTTCTGCACGGCTACAATGCGGAGGCGGTGATCCGGGATGTGGATGAGGCGTCGGGAACGATGGTTGTGGACGGGGTTACGGTTCGTTTTCTCAGAACACAGCGAAATCCGGCGGCCATCGAATGGGCCGGCCACGGGGTCCGGCTGGTGGTCGACACCACGGGGCAGTTTCTCGATCCCTCCCTGCCTCCGGAACATCCCAAAGGCTCCGTGCGGGGCCACCTCCTGGCCGGTGTGGAAAAGGTGGTGGTGTCCGCCCCCTTCAAGCTTGCCGGCAAAAATACCGAGATGCCGGACGATGCGGTGACCACGGTGATGGGCATCAACGGCGACGATTATGATCCCCGCATCCATGCCCTGATTTCCAACGCCTCCTGCACCACAACCTGTCTGGCCCATATGATCAAACCCCTGCTCAATCATTTCGGTGCGGATGCTCTTCTGTCCGCCTCCATGGCCACCATCCACGCAGCCACCAGCTCACAGGACGTGCTGGACACCCTGCCCAAGGCGGGAAAAACCGATCTTCGAAAAAGCCGCAGCGTGATGAACAACATCATCCTGACCAGCACCGGAGCGGCCAAGGCCCTGGGGCTGGTGATTCCGGACATGCGCCGCATCGGCTTCATCGCCGAATCCGTCCGTATTCCCACCACCACCGGCTCTCTGATCATCCTTGTGGTGAACCTCCAGGAAAAACCCGAAGGTCCTGAAATCCGCCGACAGATGATCAACGGGATCTATCAGGATACCGCCGACAGGGATTCGGCCGGCTACCTTCGTTATTCAGACCAACAGAATGTCTCATCGGACATTATCGGCATGCCCAAAGCCGCCGTCGTCATCGAAGGCAACGAAACCCACACCCGCACCGCCACCGCCGCCATCAACCTCTCCCACGCCCAGGGTATTCCCAAAGAGCTTTTGACAGCCCTGCCCGATACCCTGATCCGCGTCCCCATCACCCAGGCCGTGATCTACGGCTGGTACGACAACGAAATGGGTAGCTACGTCAACATGCTCTGTGACCGAATCGAATCCGTGGCGGATCATATGTGAAGGGAAAATGGACGGGGGAGAGAAAAGGCCCGGGAAGGGGCAAACCCCTTCCCGGGCAGGGCGGGGTGTTATTTTTCCAGAAGACGGTATTCCAGAACTTCCATGATCTGCTGACCTTCTTCGTCAAGAACGGTACCCTTGAGTTCGACTTTCTGGCCGACCAGGGCCTTGACTTCCAGGCCTTCATCGGTGTTGTCGGACAGCTCGAAGGCTTTGCCCTGGAGGTCGATCAGCTGGTTGGACTCGTTGATGGTTCCTGAAATGGTGATGCCGGCGACATCGAGATCGGCGGTGTCGTCCTGGGCCTGAACCATGGGCTGGTCGATGTCCGCGCTTTCGGTCCCGGCGAAACCGGTGCCTGCGAAGGTGATGGTCAGGATCAGGGTGAAAAGGGTCAGGGTGCATGCGAGATAATGTTTCATGGTTATCCTCCTTGGTTGCTTGGTCGTTTCGACGTGATAAACCGGACGCCTCATGCGCCCGGCCCCATGGGTCCATAGGGATTGCCGAAAGAATAGCAACAGGTGTGCCATGAAAGACATGAATGAGAATACGTCTTGTTTTCAGTGTCTTGTATATTATCAATTGGTGGGTAACATCCGGAGGTGAAGGGAAAACCCTTCAATCAGGGTGAAGGAAAGAGGTCCGATGTTTGAAACGGGCCGACAGACGGCCATTCAGGGTGAAGGGTTTTTCCATCACCCTAACCTCAGAGCCTTAGAGGGTCGAGGGTGAGATCAGCAGATCCCGGACGGCGCCGGGATCCCGGGCATACAGTGCGATGCTTTCCTTGAGGCCCAGATGCGCGACCAGTTCGATACCCCGGCCGAGGTATCGGTATTTATGGAATCCGGCCTTGGTGGTCAAATCGGCCGTTATCCATTCCGGCGAGAGATCGGGAATGCGCGGGGTGATCACCTGGGGAATAAGGGCGTAGGCCAGCCCTCCCACCACCGCTTCCTCCACCGCCATGAAGGGTTCCATCAGAGCCTTGAGTTCGTCTGTTCCCAAGGGGCCGTTCTTCCGGCTGAGGGCGGCGATGATGGCTTTTTCCGTGTGTTCCCGGAGCAGGATGTGCAGGGTTTCTTCAAGGGGCGTCATCAGAACGGTGTAGGGGTTT
Source organism: Desulfatiferula olefinivorans (assembly GCF_054657895.1). NCBI lineage: Bacteria > Pseudomonadati > Thermodesulfobacteriota > Desulfobacteria > Desulfobacterales > Desulfobacteraceae > Desulfatiferula > Desulfatiferula olefinivorans. The sequence goes on from NZ_BAAHXV010000005.1 coordinate 167,393, forward strand.
GACGAGGCGCTTTTCCAGATCGAATAGGGCGACCGGCTGAAGGTCCATCGATTTGTTTCGCCGGAATACTCCAGAAAACTGGAATAAGACCCGACCTCGTTGATTGGGATGCGGCCCGAAAGATCGATCATCACCTGTTTGTCGTCACCGCCGCTGAACAGGTACTGGGCCGTGTACTCCCGGACCAGGTCATGAACAATGAACACCCGGATACCCCTGCCGTCGGAAACGGCGGGTTTGGGATCGGTCAGGGCCGAGATGGTGCTGATGGGATTGTCGTGGCCCGTCAGCCGAAGCAGTTCATCGACGGCTTGCCGGCAGTACAGGGTAAAGGCATCGGCCACGTCTGCGCGGGATTCGGGAGCGTAGGCCAGACGGTGGGACAGGGTTTCCAGATGCCAGTTGACCTGCCGGCTGTCAAGGTCCTTTTGAATGCGCGCCACCAGGTCCGGGTGTGAGTTGAAATAGGTCAGGCCCGCATGGCGGAGGGTTTCGTCATGGCGCGTGTCGTAATCGGTGAAGGCGATGAAGCGCTCAGGCCGAAGGGACGGACAGAGTTTTTCGACCAGGCCAGAAAACACGCCGGGGTCACCCAGTTGAACGGCCTGGGCCGGGGAGGACAGGAGAAGGCAGGCAGCCGCTGTGACCAGGCCTCGCAGGGTTTTTTGAATAAAAGGTCCGATAAGACACACTCCTCATGGTTTTGTTATCTTATCGGCACAAGGGATTAAGGCCTTTAGCCCGTCAGGGCCCGCTCATCGTTTCCGGAAGTCCGTGGGGGCCAGGCCGTGCTTGCGGAGCAGAGCGTAGAAATCGGCCCGGTATTTGCCCGCCATATCGGCGGCTTTGCTGACATTGCCGCCGTTCATTTCCAACAGTCGGATCAGATAGTCTTTTTCAAAGGTTTCCTTGGCACGGCGAAGGGAGGGCGGAGCGAATTTCCCCGCCATGGGAATATCGATCAAATCCGCCGTGATGACCGGCCCCCGGGCCATGGCCACCGCATATTCGATGGTGTTTTCCAGCTCCCGCACATTGCCCGGCCAGGGAGACTCCATCAGTTTTAAAATGGCCGGGGGGGCGAAATCCCTGATGGTTTTTCCGGCCTTCTCGCTGAATTCTTCCAGGAAAAATCGTGCCAGGGGCAGAATGTCATCGGTCCGTTCCCGAAGGGGAGGGAGGACAACGGGGATCACCCGGATCCGGTAATACAGGTCTTCACGGAAAAGCCCCTCGCTGATTCGATTTTCCAGATTGCGGTTCGACGCGGCGATGATCCGGACGTCGACCTTGACCGTACGGTTTCCGCCCAGGGGATAAAACTCCCGCTCTTCGAGGATACGAAGAAGCTTGGCCTGCATGGGCATGGGCAGTTCGGAGATTTCGTCGAAGAAAAAACTGCCCCCCTGGGCTCGGGCGAACAGGCCCTCCCGACGATGGTCCGCACTGGTGAAGGCGCCTTTTTCATAACCCAGAAGCTCGCTTTCCATCAGATTTTCAGGAATGGCGGCGCAGTTGATGGCGATAAAGGGGCCCTCCTTGCGGCGGCTGGAAGCGTGCAGGCATCGGGCAATCAGCTCCTTTCCGGTGCCGCTTTCCCCTTCGATAAAGACGTTGGAATCGGTTTGGGCCACCTGTCGTACTTTGTCGATCAGGTCTTCCATGACCGTGCTCCGGGCGATGATACGACGGTAGATGCCACGGCTGTCACCGGGATCGAGGGCGTCGGTCAGGGGCTGTGTTCCGGCCCTGTCTTTCAGACACTGGGTGATCAGGTCGATCAGCGCTTCCCCGTCAAAGGGCTTGGCCAGATAGTTCACGGCTCCGCGCTTCATGGCGTCCACCGCCCGCGAGATGGTGCCGTAGGCCGTCAGGATGATCACCGGCAGACCTTTTTGGAGCTGGTGGAGTTTTTCCATCAGGGCCACACCGTCGTCGTCGCCGAGCATGTAATCGATGACGGCAAGGTCAATGCGGTGGGTTTGGGCCAGAGCGACGGCCTCCTTTGCCCCTGAAGCGGAAAGAACATGGAAGCCGCCGGAAGCAAGGCGCATGCCCATCACGCTCAGGATACTTGGGTCGTCATCGACCGTCAGGACGGTGGCCGGAGGGTCTTGTCGGGTCATTTGATTCATGGTGTCGCGCCATGGGGTTCGGGGTTCACGGCTTCGAGATCCACGGCCTTGAGCTGTTCGATCTGGTTGACCAGGCCCTGGATGCGCCGGTTCCGGCTGCGAAGGGCCTGTTTGACCCTCTGGAGTTCCTGGTGCTGTATCACGGCGGTGTTTACCAGCGTCAGCCAGCAGGACGAGGCCGGTCCAAAGATTGTTTCCGGCCGTGTGCCGGCAAGATCGGTAAAGCAGGTCAGCGACGGGGCGTTTTTTTCGGGATCTTTTCCGGGGTGGGTGAGTATCCGGACGAGGAGGTCCAGCGCCCGATCCGCGAAACCGTCTTTGCGTGTTTCTTCACTGTTCAGGGCCTTGGCGAGGATACTGAACGCTGCGTCGGCCTGCCCCCGGTCCAGCGCCTCTTCGGCCAGATCGAGCCGCAGGGACTCACAGTGAAAGGGTCCGAGGACCTCGGCCGGCACCGGGGCCGTTGCGGTATCGGCCGACCGGGACGGAGGCGGCCCGGTCATCGCACAGGAGGCGGTTCGCGGCCGTTCGAACAGACTGTGGCATCCGGTCATGATCTGCACCGCGGCGATCATGACAAGGGCAGGGAAAAATAAAAGGTGCTGCCTGTGTTTTTTTCGCTTTTCACCCATAGGTTTCCTCCGTGGGCCGCCACGATGTGCTTGGCGATTGAAAGACCGAGGCCGGTGCCCCGGACCGTGTTTTTTCGTTTTTCGATGCGTCTGAACTTCTCGAAGATATTTTCCAGGTACTCCGGTTCGATGCCGCAGCCCGTATCCCTGACGGAGACGCAGATGCCGCCGGGCGGGCTGTCGGTCCGGGCGGCGGCCACCGTGACGGTTCCACCGGGTTCGGTGAACTTCAGGGCATTGCCGATGAGGTTGTCCAGAAGCTGGGTAAGGGTTTCCGGATCTCCCGATACCTCGGGCAGATCCGGCGTCAGGTCGGTGCCGAGAGCGATCGACCCAGACTGGGCGATGGGACCCAATTTGTTCACTGCGGTGTTGATCAGATCGGTGAGGCTGACCCGCCCGAACTGGTAATCCATCATGCCCGCTTCCATGCGGGAAAGGTCGAGAAGCCGGTTGACCGAAGCGATTAACCGGGCGCATTCGTCCCGGACAATGGTAAGAAGTCGTCGCCGGCTGTCGGGGTTCTGGTCGAAGGTTCCGCAAAGAAGCATACCCGATGCTTCCCAGATCGATGTCAGCGGGGTTCTCAGGGTATGGGACAGATGGCTGATGAAATCTTCCTTGAGCATGTCCACTTCGTTGAGTTTTTCACTCATAACATTGAAATCATCGGCCAGGTGCCGGATTTCCGGCGGTGCTGAGGGAGATCGGATGGGAAGGAACTGACCGGCCGCGATATCCCGGGTGCGGCGCTGAAGTTCCAGGATCGGATGAACGATGCTCCGGGTGGTCAGGAGGGACACGACAAGGCCGACGGCGATGCATACGGCGGCCAGTGCCATGCTCACCCAGAACACCCGCGTGCTGATGGTCTGGGACAGGATAATCGTTTCGTGCCGAGCCCGGTTGACGGACAGGCGGATCAGGTCGATGCGGGCGGACATGGCGTCGATCCTCTGGTTTCGCATCAGATGATCGTCCTGTGACGGGCCGGGGTGGTTTTCATCGGACAGGGTTCGCACCGTTTCAAGATACTCCCGGTTGAGGTCCGTCACCGCCTGAAGGTGGTCGACGGCGTCGCCGTGGGAGAGCAGGGGCCGCAAATCGTTCAGCAATGCCTGGAATTCCCCGTTGCGTTTGATGAAAAGGTTCATAAAATCACGGTCGCCGGAAATCCAGTACTTCTTTTCGAGGGCGGGCATGACCTGAAGACGGGTGGTCAACGATTCGGTGAGGGTGATGGCGTCACTGTCGGCTACGGCGGCCCGATGGGTGATCCGGGACAGGCGGTTCAGCTGAAAGCCGGTGTATCCGCCAAATCCCAGGATCATCAGCATGATCACGAGATAGCCTGCCGTCAGACGCTGAAAAATGGTTAGTGACATGGGGACATCATCCTGTCCGGCCGTTGTGTGGGTCCAGATGGTCTGGCATCACGGCGGACCGGCGTTGCAGGGTTGCCGGTACGGGCGCATCCGATCCGATTGCCGTGGCGGTGTCCGGGACAGTGGCCGCAAGCCCTCCGGCCCCCGGATTTCGGGACAGGTTAACAACATGTTTCCCTGAAAGTCAAGATGACGGCTTCGTAAAACGTCCGATTTTAAGCGTTGTGAGTCAGCCCTCGTCGTTGTGGCGTACCCAAGTACTCAGCATTCATAGGGATTCGCGACGCTTTGACTCGAGTATTTTTCTTTGCCGTCATGGGATGACGTTTTACGTGACTATAAGGCATTTTACGAAAGGGTTCCTGCCGGAACGTAAAAACCGTCCCGGCAGGATTGTGGTCAAAAGGGAGGACTCGATGCCAAATGCGCGGGTGCCGATCAGCGTTTCAGGCCCCGGACCATATAAATCGGATCGGAAAGCTTGATTCCGGGAAAGTAATCATCCGTATACGGTCTGGGCCAGCCCCTCAACGAGGCGGTTTCGACGGCGTCGAACGCGCCCGTTTCCAGCATGTATTCCGTGACCAAACCCAGGCGTTCGAATTCATGGAGTCCCGGCCACAGACGGATGGTCTTGGTCGGAAACCACCGGTTGGAAAAGGTCACGATGAACTGTCCGCCCGGTTTCAGGATCCGGGCCACATCCCGGAACACCTCGAAGGGACGGGTCAGATACTCCACGGAAAGCGAGCAGATGACCGCATCGAAGGTTCGGTCCGCAAACGGCGTGACCGGGTTGAGGTTCAGGTCGTGCACGAGGCGTCCGGTCAGACGGGGGTTGTGCTCGAGTTCTTCCGGGTTCAGGCCCAGTCCGTCAAGGGATTCAAAGTCCAGGTCGTCGGGCAGGTGGGACTGCCAGCTGCTCATCAGGTCCAGGACACGGCTTCCATTTTTCAGGTAGCGGCCGTAAAGGTCGGCCAGGTTTTGCCGGGCCAGTTCATCGATATGGCTGACCAGCCTTTTTTTTCCGTAAAAAATCGTATCCGGGGCCGTATCGTCCCGTTCAAAGGGCCGGTCTGAAAAAAAATCGGTGCCGGCTCCGTTGATCCGGCTCTGGATCCCGGGTCCCGTGCCTGCCGTTTCCAGCCAGTCCGTGGCCATGCCGCCCCTCTCGGGCCGTTTGGGTTTGACGTCCACAATCTCAACGGTAAGGGAGAGGGGAAGGCCGGAAAGGGGATGGTTGAAATCCGCGTACACAAAGTGATCGTCGAGATCCCGGACCCGGAATGGGGTGACGTTTTCACTGAATACCCCGACAAGGCCGCGAAGAAGCCCCTTAGGATAGACCCGGCCCTTTCGAAGGCCTGTGGCCGGAACGGGAATCCGTTTGCGGTCGACGTCCCCATGGCGGACCTTGTGAATCCGTTTTTCCGAATAGGGTTCGATAAGTTCACCGGGTTCGAAGTCAAACGTCCGGGTCTCACCCTTTGGTTTGTTAAGCAACCGTTCGCTGACGCTCGGAGGAAAAAGGTCCCGGTACAGATTGGCTTCGTCGGCGAAAAAGGTGTCGCGATGACGGATGCCGCTTTTTTCCCAGCCAAGGGTCAGGCGAAGATCTACCAGTGAGTTCATGGTGGTATGACTCATAAAACACTCCTTTTTGTCCCCAGGCTTGACGGCTTCGAAGTCGTTCCGGGACCATCCCGGTCCATCCTTCCGTTACCATTCACAGTTCTAATTAGAAACATAATACGGGCGTGATCGGTTTCAAGCTGTTTTTTTTGTGTCTGTTTGTTATCATGGGGCAACCCAACCCGAACGGCCTGCCTCATTTCAGGGCCGGCCTGATTTTTCCACCTGTCATCCAAGCGGAGGCGCCCCATGGACGCAAGTCTTGAAACCCCTTTGAAAATCGGTGTGAGTTCGTGTCTTCTCGGTCAGGAGGTTCGCTGGAACGGCGGACATCAGCTCAATCATTTTATCCGTGACATTTTAGGAAAATTCATGACCTTCGTTCCGGTCTGCCCCGAGGTGGAATGCGGTCTGGGCACCCCCCGGGAGCCTCTCCGGCTGGTGGGTGATCCCGAGCATCCCCGCCTGATCACCCGGCAGAGCGGTATTGATATGACCGAACGCATGGCCTCATGGGCCGAGCGGCGCGTGCGGGAACTGGAAGCCGAAGGCCTCTGCGGGTTTATCTTCAAAAGCAAATCCCCCTCCAGCGGACTCTACAGGGTCAAGGTCTACAACGAAAAGAAAAATCCGGTCAACACCGGGGTGGGCATGTTCGCACGGGCCTTTGTCCGTGCCTTTCCCAGTCTTCCCGTGGAAGAGGACGGACGTCTTTCCGATGACGGTCTGCGTGAGAACTTCATCGAGAGGATTTTCGTACTCGGACGATGGCGGACGGTTCTTGAACAGGATAAGCATCCCCGTCACCTGATGGACTTCCACACCCGTCACAAATACCTGATCATGTCCCACAGCCCCAAACATTACAAAGAGATGGGCAAACACGTGGCCGCCGTCAGTCGAACCACCATCGGAGACGATTACGCGGTCTATGAAACCCTGCTGGCCGAAGCCATGGCCGTCAAGGCCACGGTGGCCCGGCAGGTCAATGTACTTCATCATGTGACGGGATACTTTAAAAAGCATCTTTCGTCCGATGAAAAACAGGAACTGCTCGAGTTGATCGACCATTACCGAAACGGCCTTCTGCCTCTGATCGTCCCCATCACCCTGATCAATCATTTCGTCCGGAAATACGACCAGCCCTACCTCCGTGATCAGATCTATTTGAATCCCCATCCGCTGGAGCTGAAGCTGAGAGCGTATTGACGAAACGGCATTCCGGCAAAGCCGGGGCGTTAACACACGTTCAGGATCATGCTTTCGCCGGGTGCGAACCGCCGATAGGTCAGTCCCGACTCCCGGGCCACGGCCTCGGGGACGGCAAGACCGGTCTCGAACTGCGCGTAACCCGTGAATCCCCTGCCGTCGATCATCACCTTCATGCCCGCCACCGGTCCCTTGAGCGGGACCACCACACAGGTGTTGCGGTAGGCCCGGCCCAGATCGTCATAGCCCATGGATTCGGCCTGTCGTCCGAGATCCACTTCAAGGTAATGGTGAGCCTCTTTTGAAAGATGCCCGGCATGTTCACGTCCGATATGCTCGATGATGTGTCTTAGTTTTTCATTCATTGCGATACTCTCCTGGGATAGTGGTTGATTGCAATGCGGGCGAGGAACGGTGATTCAGGCGACGGCCTGCCGTGGGAGAGAGAAGGTAACCTTGTTAAAAAAGTAAGCCGGTTCGACGGTATGTCAAAAAAATCTTTGACTTGAATGTCATTATTTTATTGAATGAGATTATAATAATCCTTGACAGGGGGTGCGAATAAACCTAATGTTAAAGTCAGCTTTAACTTCAACGCGGGGAAACGAGGCATGGCCATGAACAAGGTTTTCGATGATTTCACCCTCCACGTCTTGGGCGGGCATATATCCACCATGTATCTTGCCGTGTATCCGGACAAGATCCTCATTCTCGACGGCGGCTGCCGCTGTGATGTTCGGACCATCGAACAGTATATCACCAGGAAACTTCGTCGAAGTATCTCGTCGGTGAAGCTGGTGGTGGCCAGCCACGCCCATCCCGACCATGCGGGGGGATCCCCGATTATCAGTCGCAAGCACGGCCTGCCCCTTGCCGCCCCGCGGCATATCAACGACTGGTATCGCGGCGCGACGGGCTGCATTCAGCATAAAATCGACACCATCCTCGGCTGCCACGTGGCCCGGGCCACCGGCAAGCGCTTTGAAAACATCTGTTATCCGCGTGTGGTGAATTACGATTATCCCCTGGATGGCCAGACGGTGCTTCCCGGATTTCCGGACTGGGCCGTGATCGAGGCGCCGGGGCACACCAACCACGATATTGTGATCTACAACGCCAAGGCGCGCCTTTTGTACGCGGCGGACGTGATTCTCTGCGTCAACGGGAAGATGCTTCTTCCGTTCCCCGTTCCCATGGAAGAGCAGATGGCCAAAACGATGAGCCGCATCGGCAATCTGGACGTCGAAACCCTGCTGCTGGCACATGGCGGTCTCAAGACCATTTCGAGCATCCGGCCTATTGCCGATGATCTGGCCGGGCAGTTGAACAAAGGCCTGCCGCCCCTCCTTGAAAAGCTGAAAATCCTCGAATCCTTCTCGCCCGAAGTTCGCAAAGAGAAAAAGCGGGTCAGCGCCGCCTGAGACTGACCGGCCGTCAATCGAGAGCCATGGCCCCCGGGGTTTCAATGGGCCCCTTGGGCATGTTCGTTCACGTGTTGCCTTCCGGCATCGTGAACGTGCTCGTGCTCGTGACCGTAAGCGTGAACGGCACAATCCGTCCCTCAGCAAGACGCTCATGTGTTTTAAGATCATACATGTGATTGCCCTGTTTCACGGGTTCTTTCCTGTTGACAAAAAACCTGAAAGATATATAAAGGGTGTTTGTGTTTCAAATACAAGGGGTTATTGAAAACTTACCACCCAAACGGGTTCATCATCAATTTCAGGGAATTGAATCGTGAAATTCAATTTTATACTGGTTCAGCTGCTGACACTGTCCCGCATCCCCATGGCCGTCGTCTTCGGTCTGACCTTGAATTTTGTCGACTGGTCCTATGGCGTCCTTCTGTTTCTTTTGATTCTGCTGGGTCTGATCGAGATTTCCGATCTGCTCGACGGGTTCAGTGCGCGCCGTCTGAATATTGTCAGCGAACAGGGCGCCATGCTCGATCCCTATGCAGACAGCGTCAGCCGTCTCATTGTCTTCTGGTCCATGGCCTCGGTGAATTACATCATCTTTCTGGTGCCGCTGGTCATGGCCGTTCGCGATGTGACCGTGGCCTATTCCCGAATTATCCTGACCCGGAACAACCGGTCGGTGGCGGCCAAACGAAGCGGCAAGATCAAAGCCATCGTCCAGGGTGTCGGAGCGTTTTTCATTCTGCTCGGTCCCGTGTACTGGAAAGTGACCGGAACCTGGACCATCCATCTGTTCTCCTGGATCGTGATCCTCGCCACAGCCGCCTCGGTGGTGGAGTACGCCGCGTCGGCCGTTTCGGTGTCCCTCGAGGAAAACCGAAAGGTGAAATAGGGCGCGGAAACGGTCAGCACCGCTTCAGTTTGCGAACGTCGGTCGGATTGCGGTCAGGCCGACGTTTTTTTTTGTTAACCCATGGGCCAAAAAGTGTTTGCCGTATGATCCCTTCCATCAACACGCTATCCATCGACCGGTTGCAAAACGTCACCGGTGTTTTTTTCGATATCGACGATACCTTCTCACACCGGGGAAAGATCCCGGCTTCCGCCTATACGGCCCTGTGGGCCCTGAAACAGGCGGGATACAAGGTGGTTCCCATCACGGGCCGGCCTGCGGGATGGTGTGATCATATCGCGCGGATGTGGCCGGTGGACGGCGTGGTCGGTGAAAACGGCGCGTTTTATTTCAGGGTGGATCATGACTCGGGGTCCTTTGTCAGGCGGTTTATCGATGACGATCACACACGCCTCATGAAACGTGAAAAACTCAAGCGGATCGGCGAGGAGATTCTCGGAAAAATTTCCGGAACGGCCCTGGCTTCCGATCAGAATTACCGGGAAGCCGATCTGGCTGTCGATTTCTGCGAAGACGTTCCCCGGCTTTCCTGGGACGCCGTCGACGGGATCTGTCAGATATTTACGGCGCACGGGGCCACGTGCAAGGTGTCGTCGATCCATGTGAACGGATGGTTCGGCGATTACAGCAAACTGGAGATGACCCGGACCCTGGCCCGTGAACTCTGGGACATGGATCTCGATGCGGAAAAAAGCCGCTTCATCTATCTGGGCGACTCACCGAACGACGAACCCATGTTCCGGTATTTCCCCTTGTCGGTGGGGGTCAGCAACGTCCTGGCTTTCACCGACCGCATGACCTTCCTTCCGGCCTATGTCACCGTCCGTGAAGGCGGTGAGGGATTCGCCGAAACCGTGGACCTGATGCTCAAAAAGATAAATGTTGCAAAGCAATAGAATTCTGATTTACTATATCGGTGTTTGTTTTCAGTCGGTTTGAATCCACTGACGGCTTTATCAGAACACCTATAACGGAGGCGTATTTTGCCCGGTCCGATTATCATCAAGAAATACAGCAACAGACGGTTGTACGATACGGAATCCAGTAAGTACATCACCGTCAACCAGGTTTCCGACATGATCAAGGCCATGAAAGAGGTCAAGGTCGTCGACGCCAATACCGACGAGGATGTGACGGCCTACATTCTCACCCAGATTGTCCTTGAAGAGGCAAAGAGCAGGAAGGCCCTGATGCCCGTGCCGCTTTTGACCATGCTGATCCGGTACGGCGACAATATTCTGAGTGATTTTTTCGACAAACACCTTCACAAAACCATCGAAAACTACATCAATCAGAAATCCGCCTTTGACGAACAGTTCAGAAAAATGCTTGAATTCAGTACGGAAATCTCCGGGGTCGCCCAGAAAACCATGACGGAAATGTCTCCGTTCAAGACGTTCATGAACATGTTCACCTACCCCATGGGGGCGCAGGATAAAACCAAGGACAGCAAGGACGGGGACGACTGACGCCCCTGCGCCTCAGGGCCGCGGCGCTATCGATCCTCATCCGCCCATTTCCGCTCCGACGGATGAAGGTGCATCGGGCTTATGCATGAAAAGATCCTTTTTGTCGATGACGACGCCAATATCCTCGCCGCATACAAACGCAATCTGAGAAAACTCTTTGACATTCTGACCGCAGCCTCCGGAGAGGAGGGGCTTTCTTTGCTTCAGAGCGACGGCCCCTTTGGCGTGGTGCTGTCGGATCTTCGCATGCCCGGCATGGACGGGTTTGAATTTCTTGCCAGGGTCAAGGAACGATCGCCGGACAGCCTGTGCATCATGCTCACCGGCCACGCGGAACTCCAGTCCTCCCTCCGGGCGGTCAACGAGGGCTACATCTTTCGTTTTCTGACCAAGCCCTGCAAAATGGACACCCTTTCCACCGCCGTCAGCTCCGGCCTTTCCCAGTATGCGCAGAATATCAAGCGCCGCCGTGAAGGCTTTGGAGGAAACGCTTCGCCAGGAACGCGGAACATCTTGATCGTCGATGACGATCCCGACGTTCTTTACATGCTTGCCCATGCCCTGGACGCCCGGCCGGATGTGGGGGTGATCACCGCCGATACGGGATCTTCCGCCCTTCGCCTGATGAAAAACATCAAGATCGATCTGGCGGTATTGGACCGTGAAATGCCCGACGTGGACGGGCTCGATCTGTTCGCCGCCGTGACGGCGGAACATCCTGAGATCCCGGTCATGATGATGACCTGGCATGGGGATGAGCGCCTGGTGGATGCGGTCAATCGTCGGTCGGGCTGTCGGTGGTTTGAAAAACCCTTTGAGATCGATATGTTCCGGGATATGGTGACCGAAGAGCTCCAGTCGGGGCCCAAGGGTGTCATCGACGGCATCAGCATTTCCGCGTTTCTGCAGATGATCGAGATGGAAGAAAAAACCTGTACCCTGAACATCCGGTCCGGCGGTGAAACCGGAATCATGTATTTTTTTAAAGGCCGGCTGATGGATGCCCTGACCGGCGATATTACCGGCCAGGACGCCGCGTACCATATTATCCATTGGAACAAGGCCGCCATTGAGATCGAGGACATCTGCCGGAAGCGGGAAAAGCGCATTCACCATTCCCTGATGCAGATTCTGGTGGAAGCCGCCAGGCTCAACGATGATCGTCCTTCTGTCGATTCGGCCGCCATCTGAACCACGGGTGAAAAAACATGGACAGCAGCCATCCCACATCCCGGATCGAATCCCTTCTCCTTGAACAGGAGCTGATCCGGCCCGAAGACCTTGAGCGGGCACAGGCCATCCAAAACGCCCATCAGAAACTTAAGGAACAGCCCATGGGCATGATTCTGGTCACGCGCAAGCTGATCTCCAGACAGGATCTGGGCCTGCTTCTGGCCGATCCCGACACCCAGGCCGACATTCGCCGGATTCTGGGGGAGGGCACCCATCGGGATCTGCCCCGGCATCTTTCCCTGCGTTCCCTGGTAAACGAGGGTCATGTGACGGCGGATGTGATGCAGCACGCCGTTCAGAAGGCCATGAATACTCAGGACTTTTTGAAACGGGCCTTGAGAAAACAACGTATTCGGGGCAGCGATCTCGAAACGGTGCTTCGAATCAAACGATACAATCCATCCGTCAGTGAGGTCCTTTTCGAAGAAAACCTGGTCAGTCTTACCGAACTGAACCGGGTCTGCCGCGAGGGCGACGACAATCCCTCCCTCGGCAGGATTCTGATCATGCAGGGACTCGCCTATGCCTCAGACATCGACAGCGCCCTTTCCGAGCAGAAGGGAAGTCATGCCCCTCTGGGCCGGATCCTGATCGAGCGGGGACGACTTACCCTGACCCAGCTTTATTTTGCCCTGTCCATTCAGTTCAATACCCCGTTCAGGGATTTAAAGGGATATGAATTCAACGGCCGGCAGCAAAGCCTGCTCCGGGATATCGTGGGTCAATCCTATGCCCGGGAGCATGAGATTCTACCGATTTTCCTCAACGAAAACAACCTGACCCTTGCGGTGTCCAGTCCGGCCCGACTGGTGAACATGCATGAACTGATGGCCCGGTACAGCCATCTGACCATGAACTGTGTCCTGATCACCGAAGAGAAATTCGATCAGCTTTACGCCATGCTCTACGGCGAAATCCTGAAACGTTCCGGTCACAATGACGCCGAACGTCCGTCTGCCGCGTCGGCGGACGGCGGGTCATGGGTGATCACCGATCCCCGTGCCCAGTCCTTTCTGTTGGCCCATCTCTACGATCGTTACTGCGCTCTTCGCGCCGATGCGGGCCGTAGCCCCATCGACAACGGGCGTGAGCTGTTTTTCCGGTTTATCGAAGAACAGTTCGACCGGATTTCGGCGGCCTATCAATGCCGAGCCGTAACCGTCTGGTTCGACGACAGCCGGGGCGATCCGATCATCAAGGCCTCTCCGGTCGTTCAGTCTGCCGTGCGCAATCCATCATCCGAAACGGGGGAACCATGTCACGAATCATCGCCGTCACCAGCGGCAAAGGCGGAGTGGGAAAAACCAATGTGTCGGTGAATCTTTCGATCCGGCTGTCAGCCCTTGGGTTCAAAACCTGTCTGTTCGATGCGGATCTTGGTCTTGCCAATATCAACATCCTTCTCGGCCTGGTTCCCGAATACACCCTGGCCGATCTGATTGACGGCACATGCCGCTTCGAGGATCTTGTGATCCGGAATATCCACGGGGTCGATATCATCCCCGGCAGCACCGGGGTCACCCGGTTGGCCGACCTCGATGCCGAGGGGGTGGATGCCCTGATCCGGAAGCTTTCCGCCCTGGATGACTACGATTATATTCTCATTGATACCGCGGCGGGAATTTCACGTCAGGTGACGGCGTTCTGTATGGCGGCCTCCCATGTGATTCTCACCGTGGTGCCCGAGGCCACCTCGCTGACCGATGCATACTCCCTGCTCAAGGTTCTCCATCAGAACGGGTATGACCGCCCGGTCCGGGTTCTGGTCAATCGAAGCAAAACGGAGGATACGGGGCGCCGGATTTTCGAGAAATTCAACGCGACGGTCACGAAGTTTCTGCCTCTGCCCATCCGTTTTCTTGGGGCGCTGGTTAACGACGAGAGCGTCGGCGACGCCGCGGCGCGTCAAATCCCCTTTGTCATCGACAACCCCGACGGACCGGCTTCCCGTCAGCTGGATGACATCACCGCCCGTCTGGTTCGCATGGATGCGAAGGGCAAAGGCGATCATTCCATGGGTCGCTTTCTCCGGCAGGTGCTGGTGCGGATAGGCAGCGTGATCTCCCCGGTACCGAAATCGGGTCAGGCGGGCCCCGGCCGGGCCATCGAGCCGTCAAACACCCTGGAGCCGCCCGAGACCGTCGAACGGGACGAGCTGGCCACCGAGGTGCTGACGGCCCTTCAGCATTTGGTAAGGAATACGGACCGGATCATCGGCGAGCTGGCCGCCCTGCGTCAGTCCATCGCGGGACAGGGCACGCCGGTCGATGATCCGGTTGAGACGCCCGTCCAACGGTCCGGGTCAACACCGGTGATCGAACTGGATTTTGAAAAATACGTCCGCAGCCGATCCGAATCACAGCCCGGCCGGGGGATGGCCCATGACCCGTCCTGAACCGCCCCGTCTTCCTCTTTTGGTCATCACCCGATCCAGAGACCTCACCGGTCTTCTGGAGAGCGTTCTTGCGTCCGGATATGCCCCCCGTGTGGTCGATGACACGGCCGCTGCAGCGGATCTTGTCCGTCGTCAGACATTTCCTCTGGTGATGGTCGATGACGCCGCCCTGACCGAAACGGATGCGTCCCGTGCCGCATCGCTTAACGCCCTTCATGGCCGGAACAGCCAGTTGATCCTCGTCCGTTCGCCGGGCGAGGCCCGGATTTTTAAAGGCGTGGACGAGGTGATCGACCGGCCTCTGGACCCGGACGAGGTGATGTTCCGGCTGAAACGGGCCCGGCGGATCATTCTGCTTGAACATGCACTCCGGCAGGCCTTGCACCGCAAAAAGGCGGACCTGGAAACGCCCCCGGAGGACCGGAGCATGGACACCCTGGGACGTCTGACCGCCGGGGTCATGCATGAAATCAACACGCCGGTGCAGTATGTGGGCGATAACCTCCATTTTCTCGATGACGGCATTGAAGGGCTGTTCGAGGTCCTTGACCGGGCGGATGCCCTGTGCGAGGCCGCAAGGCAGGGCAGGGTGCCTGAAACCCTCATCGAGGCCTTTCAAACGGCACGGCGCAAGGCCGATAGCGATTATCTCAAAAAAGAGATACCCGAAAGCATCCGCCAGTCCCTGCAGGGCGTGGAGCAGATCTCAGGCATCGTGCTGGCCATACGAAACCTGTCGGGCCGCAGTCTGGACGACAACCCCTCCGTGGACGTTAGATCGGTTCTTTCCATCTGCGTGCTGCTCACCCGGAACCAGTGGAAAAAGTCCGCCGAGCTGGAAACCCGGTTAGATCCGGACCTTCCGAATCTGCGGTGCCGCACCGGTGCCTTCAATCAGGTGGCCGTCAATTTGATCATCAATGCCGCCCATGCCGTCGACGAGGCCAGGTCCCGTGATGCCTCCCTGTCAGGTCGGATCATCATCGAAACCGGTCGGGAGGGGGACATGGGTATTGTCAGGATCAGTGATAACGGGGCGGGCATTCCCGATGAGATACTGCCGAGGATTTTCGATCCGTTTTTCACCACAAAAAAAGAAGGGAAAGGGACCGGTCAGGGCCTTTCCATCTCCCGGGCCATTGTCGAGGCTCACGGGGGACGCTTGACCGTTGAAACCCGGCCCGGTGTGGGCAGCACCTTTGTGATCGCGCTTCCCCTGGCCGAAGACCGACCCGCCCTGCCGTCATCGTCGGTAAGCGCTGTTCCGGCCCATCAGGACGCTTCCCGTCGGCGTATTCTGTTTGTGGACGATCAAAAGGAAGTTTTAGACGGCATTGCCCGGATGCTGAGACCCATGGAGGGGGCCTGGGACATGCGCTTTACCTGCAGCGGGCGGGAGGCGCTATCCCTTCTGGAAAAGGATCCGGCCGATGTGGTGGTGTCGGATTTCAACATGCAGGGCATGAACGGCCTGGATTTTTTTCGCGAGGTGAAAGCCCGTCATCCGGAAACCCTCCGCATCATGCTGTCCGGTGAGATCACCCGGAATTTCATCATGAAAAGCGTGCGGCTGGTCCATCAGTTTATTGCCAAACCCGCCGGGGCCGATCTTCTGAAAACCACCATTTCACGGGCCTGCGACCTGAAGGGGCTTCTTGCCGATGATGAGCTGCGCCGCACGGTGGCCGGTATGGATTCCCTGCCCAGCCTGCCTGAGATTTACGCGCAAATCAGCCGGGAGCTTCAATCGCCTGAGGCCTCGATGAAAAAAGTGGGGGCGCTGATCGCCAAAGATACGGCCATCAGCGCCAAAATTCTTCAGATGGTCAATTCGGCGTTTTTCGGCCTTCCGGGTCGGATTGCAGGCCCGGAACAGGCCGTGATGCTTCTGGGGGCCGATACGGTTCGGGCCCTGGTGCTTCATTGCGAACTGTTTTCAACCTTTAGGGTGGATAAACGCCTGCACCGTTTTCTCGAACGCCTTTCGAGTCACAACCTTCACGTGGCCCATCTGGCCCGCCGGATCGCCGAGCATGAAAAAAAGGATCGGGCGATCGTGGATCAGGCCTTCATGGGCGGTCTGCTGCACGATTTCGGCAAGCTGATCCTTGCCGGTCAGTTTCCGGACAGATACCTTGAGCTGCTCAATCAGACAGCGGGCAGGGGATTATCCTATAACGCCCTGGAGCAGGAGACCTTCAAAACAGGCCATGGCGCGATCGGAGCCTATCTGGCCGGAATTTGGGGGTTTCCCCTGCCCATCGTCAACGCAATTTTTCACCATCACGACCCCCTGAACATCGACGAAGACAGCCTGGGCCCGGCCACTGCCGTTTACGTGGCCAACGCCCTGTGCGGAAGGGACGCCGAAGGCCCGGATCAGGATTTCCTGACACACAGGGACCTGGCATCCCGGTGTGATGCGTGGCGGGGGCTTGCGTGAGACGGTTGCCGCCTTTCATCGATGACCTCTCCAAGGTGTCGCCCGTCGATGGGCAATCCAACGCGGCCGATCGGGGCCTTGGGGGAATCAGAAAAAAATCATGCTCTTGAAACAATAGTCCTCGTCCAGGGCGTGGGACAGCCAGCACAGTTGCTGGTCCAGGCGGGAAAAACTGATCTGGGGGATGTAATGGAGCGACGGGGCGAAATGGTTTTGCCATTCGAGAATTTCCCGGTTCTCTGCATGGCCGTCAATCAGAATCCCGTCAAAATCACCCAGTTCATCGAGTTCATGGGGTTCGGGCAGCCGTTTTTCCGTCCAGTGGTAGACGTGGCGCTTCATCTCTCCGGAAAAGGACGGCTGATCCGCCCGGGTGATCACGGTAAACTGGATGGCCCGGTTCCCCGGCGCTCCGTAGAGGTAGCGCAGATCCTTGTCCAGATAGTGGGGGCGCTTCAAAGGAATCCGCCTCAGGTACCGGGCGGTGTCCGGCAGGGAATCGGGCTCGATGAACACGATTTCAAAGGGCGTATGCGGGTTAGCTGAAACCAATATATTCAAACATTTAAATATATATTCCTCATATTTTACTTTCGAATTGACGAATAACTGGTAAGGGAACGTCATATGGCGTGCCAGCGCTTCGATTTCTCCCAGGGGGCGGTATTCGTTCAGCACCAGTTTGGTCACCAAAACCTCCCTGCCCAGCCGGACACGGATGTCGGGACAGCCGTCGGGTCTGGGTTTTTCCCAGGCTACGTTTAATTCAGGCAGGGGAAACAGGGCCACATCGAACAGGGATTCGGCGTAATCAAAGGAAAGCATCAGGTCTTCGGGGGAAAAGCCGTCGGTCTGAAGCACGGTGTAGGGCGGCGTGGGTTCGTAGAGCAGGCCCAGTTCCCGGCTGTTTTTGCGAAAGGGGGTTCCCGGCAGGACGGACAGCGGGAACACCTGGACATCGTCGTGCAGATCCTGTTCGACGACAAACCCAAGGGAGCGATTGAACCCGTCCAGATCGTCGCCGGGGAGACCGGAAATCAGGTCGATGCGCGGCAGGATGTCCCTTTCTTTCAGAAGATGGGCTCCCCGGACGAATTTTTTGAGATCCGTGGGCCGGTTCATGATTTTCAGAGCGTTTTTGTTGGTGCTCTGGAGGCCGATTTCAAATCCGGTGAACCCGGCGGCTTCGAACAGGTCCGCCAGTTCGGCGTCGATCCATTCGGCGCGGATCTCACTGTTGATGGCCAGATGCCGGCCTTTGTTGATCCGGGCGATTTCCCTGAGTACGTCCCTAAGGTCCGGCCGTGCGTTCAGGGACGGGTCCAGGAGGTAGAGTTCACCGATGCCCTGGTCCACGGCCCATCTGACCCCGTCGAGCAGCAGGCGGGGTTCCTTGAACGAGAGGCTGCCCCGGGATTTGTTGTAGAAACAGTACCCGCATTTGTACGGACAGCCCCGCTGGGTTTCGAGCAGCATCAGGTTTTCCATGAACGGTTCCAGAAAATCGTTCAGGTAGGGGCTGGGCGCGGTCCGGAAAATCGCCTCGGCGCAGGCGCTCCGGCATTTGCCCTTGAAAGAGGGCAGTCCCCGGATCAGATCGACAAAGGCCTGCTCCCCCTCGCCGTAAACGTAATCGTCCACCGCGTCCGTCACGATCAGGGTGTTGTCCGGCGTCACTTCCGGGCCGCCCAGAATAATCCGGCAGGCCAGGCGGGTCTTGATTTCTTCGGCCAGATAGAGGGTCCGTTCCACATTCCAGTTAAATACGGTAAAACCCAGGATATCCGGCTTTTTTGAAACAATCAGGTCAAGGAGCGCCCCGTCGCCCATGTAGGAGGCCAGGCTTTCGGGCACAATCTCGATCCGGACATCGGAAAGGCCCGAGGCGGCCTGTTTGAGGCAGGCGGCCCCCATGGGGATGTTGCCCGTTTTCTTTCCGAAGTTCAGTTTGGGAATGGGCAACTGAATGAGCAGGATATCGGTCATGGCGTGTCTTTATCGTCCGCAGTCGTTAATCACATTAAGTTGTCGCTCTTATAGCACAGTCCTTTGATACAGGTGTACACAAAACGTCAAACTTTTTTATCGTTGATCTTTGGCAGGTTCCCGAATACATAGAAACGGTTTTGACGCTTGTGCCGACCACATTTCACGAACGAAGGAGACCGATGGATTCGACATCGCTTTGTGTGGTCCTGGTGGAACCCCAGGGCCCGCTCAATATCGGCTCGGTGTGCCGCACCATGATGAATTTCGGCTTTTCGGATCTTCGGCTGGTCAATCCCTGCACGGCCCACACGGGGCCCCAGGCCAGACAGATGGCCCTCAAGGCCGAGACTCTTCTTGACCAGGCCCGGGTGTTCCAGACCCTTGGCGAGGCCCTTTCCGACTGCAACTACGCTTTAGGAACCACCCGGCGGTTTGGTAAGAATCGCAGCGCCTTTCTGCTGCCTGACCAGGCGGCCCGGCTCGCCGTGTCCTTTCCTGAATCCTGCCGGACGGCTCTGGTCTTCGGCCGGGAAGACCGGGGGCTTTTGACCGAAGAGCTGGATCTGTGCCAACATCTTCTGACCATTCCCACCCACGACGACTTTGCGTCGATGAACCTGTCCCAGTCCGTGGCCGTCTGCCTGTACGAGATGAGCCGGGCCATGAAAACCGTGGACGACGGCCAGATCAGCGCCATCACCCCCTGCGGGAGTGTGGAGCTTTTGCGCATGTTCGATCACATGCGCAAAACCTTCCGGGACATCGATTATTCCGACCCGCTGAGCCCGGACCATATCCTGCGGACCTTTCGGCGGATTTTCGGCCGGGCTGTGCTCAGCGAGCGTGACGTCCGGGTGCTTCAGGGGCTTTGGAGCCGGATCGACTGGATTGAGAGCGAGCGGCGGAAGATGAGCGAGGCGCAGAAAGACAAAGCCCGCAACCCGCATTAAGTGTTTGACGCCGGCTGCTTTGTCTCCTACAATTTGTATGTTTTTATAGCCTTTTAGATCGTGTGGAGGGTTTTATGACCGATGACGGCAACTCCTTTCAGGTATGGTGGGTCAATCAGGGGCATACCTTTGCCCGGGCCAAGGATGACGGTTTTCTCTGGGCCCCTGTTCCGGCGGAAGGCGGCCAGAGCTTTCCCCACTGGGAAGCCATGGCCCTGGTCAAACCCGGCGACCTGGTGATCAATTACGGGTTCAAGGCCATTGTGGCCGTGTCCATCGCGCGGTCCTCCGCAGTCAGTCATGCCAATCGTAAAAAAGAGGGCCGCCGGGTCGACGTGGAGGTGCATGACCTGCCCGACCCCATTTCTTTCGACGAACTCAAACCCTGTCTGGACGATATCAACGCCACCATTGACGCCAACAAACCCTTTGATGACTTCCAGGGCATTCAGCAGGGTTACCTGTTTCATTTTTCCCACGAAGGTCTTGAGATCCTCACCCGACGGTTCGGGGATCGGCTGCCCCTTGCCGTCACGAATTATCTGGGCCTGGGAACCGATATGAGTTTCTCACGGTACTGTTATGAACGGGGCTTCAGTTTCGCCGGCGGTCTGATCGAACGGTACGTACTGTCGCTGAAAACCCGGCCGTTTGTCATTCTTTCCGGACCGCCGGGGACCGGCAAGACCAAACTGGCCCAGCTTTTTGCAGGGTATCTGGATGAACGGGCCCGCACACTGGAAAAAAAAGAAAGCGAGGGGGATTTTCTCGCCCGACGCTGGTTCAAGCTGAGTTTCAACGACAAAACCATCGTCAACGCCTTCGAAGGTCCGGGAAAGAAGATCAACCTGGTGCGACGGACCATATTGAAGGACGGCATCATGTCGCTGGTGGGCCTGGACAGCAAGAAAGACATCGACATGAACCAGAAGAAGATGATGAAGGATCTCCAGGAAGGGGATGTGATCATCGCCTACCAGGGCGGGTATACCGTGGGCGGCATCGGGGTGGTTACCCAGCCCCATTTTGTCGATGATTCGGGGGACGCCTATGACTCGTTTTACGAATCGACCAAGAATTTCATCCGGGTGGACTGGCAATACAAAGGGCCGCTTAAAATCAGTGATTTTTATCTGGAGGACCACCGCATTCCGGCCTTCAGCATGTGGGGCGACACGATCCATCAGTTGACCGGGGAGCAGGTCGCCCGTTTTGCCGAATACCTTGCGGGCAAGGACATCCGCATCGACGCCCGGGGGATCGAGAAACGGGCTTTGACCTGTGCGGTGGTGCCCGTGGGCCACGGCTGGGATACCGTCCATGATCTTTTGGGGGCCTACGATGCCGCCATGGATGATTATCGCATGACCCCCGCCCTGTCGTTGATCATGAACGCCGTAAACGCTCAGAAACGGGGGCGGGATACCGTGTTTTTTCTGATCCTTGACGGCATGAACGCTTCGCCCCCGGATCATTACCTGACGGAGCTTTTGTCCGCCATGGAATCCGGCGCACCCCTGACGCTGCACACCAGTGACGAGGTGGAACAATATCTGGGGATCCCCAGGCAGCTGGTCCCGCCGTCCAATCTCTGCGTGGTGGGAACCCTCCATGCGGGAAGCGCACCGGGGCCTTCGCTGGTGGACCGTGCCCAGGTGATCGATCTGGCCGAGCCTTCGGGTGCCGACTATGACCTGCAGCATCGGGGCCTGAGCCGTTTTCCCATGGAACCCTCTCTGGCACCGCTGCTCCGGATGGGGCCCATGGCTCAGAGCCATATTTTTGAAAAAATGGCCGGGGTTCGCGTGATCGAGGACGAGCACCGGCAGTTCCACGATCTGACGGCTGCGGAATTCGATCTGCTTCAGCGCCTGATGAGCATGATGGGCACGCCCTTCGGGCACCGGACGGTCCATGACATGATGACCTACCTGTACCTGGCCTGGGATACCGCAAGGAGACCCGTTCTCTGGAATGCCTGGTCGGCCGCCATGGACATTCAGATCGTTCAGAAACTGCTGCCGATGATCCGGGGGACCGGGTCCGGCCTTGCCGGGCCGCTCACGGCTTTTTTGGGCTGCTGCTTTTTTGAGGTCAATGATTCCCGGCGACAGGACTTCGCCCGGCTTGAAAATCTGGACATTCCGGGTACCCTGAATCCCGAGGGGGCCCGCTATGCTCTATCGGCCAGGGCGATTACGCGGATGCTCGCCGCCGGAAACCGTGAAGGCCGGGTGTCATTCTTCTCCGGCTTCTCCGGGGCGGCCTGCCGATTATGATCCTGATTTATCCGCCCTGTGCCAAACCCGGCGAGCCGCCCCCCGGCCTTGCCAGGCTTTGCGGCGCTCTTCGTCACCACGGCATCGATGTCGCGGCGGTGGACATGAATGTCGAAGGTTTTTATTATCTCTATGGCCTTTCCGTCGAGGCCGCGGACCGGTGGAGCCGTCGGGCCCTTTCCAAGAAAGACCGCAACCTCGCACTCATCCGATCGGCAAACGGTTACGAAAACCGGGATCGATACGCCGGGGCCGCGGCGGACATCACCCGGGTCCTGGAGCTGGCCTCTCCGGCCGATACCCGGGTGTCCCTGGCCAATTATCAGCAGGGGCGATTGTCTCCGGTGAAAAGCCGGGATCTTTTGACCGCAGCCGAACACCCGGAAACCAACGCGTTTTTCCCCTACTTCAAAGCCCGGTTCAAATCACTGGCCGGAAAGGGACGGAGCCTTGGAACGGTGGGATTTTCCCTGAATTTTCTCAACCAAGCCCTTTCCACCTTCGCCATGATCGGTCATCTGAAACGGCATTACCCAGAAACCCGGATCATCGTCGGCGGGGGGCTGGTCACGTCCTGGATGCGCAACCCCCTCTGGTCCAATCCGTTTGCCCATCTGGCCGAGTGGGTGGCCGGGGACGGGGAGGGGCCTCTTCTTGCGCGATTCGGCATCGAACAAACCCGGGCCTGGTACTGCCCGGATTATCGTGATTTCATGGACAACGAGTACCTTTCCCCCGGACGGGTTCTGCCGTTTTGTACCTCGGGCGGATGCTACTGGCGAAAATGCCGGTTCTGTCCGGAGACGGCCGAAAAAAATCCCTATCATGCCATGACCGTCCCCGCCGTGATGGACCAGCTGGATGATCTGATCGGGTCCGTTGACCCCGGCCTGATCCATCTGACGGACAACGCCCTCAGCCCCGGTTTGCTCAAGGCCATGAAGGACCTGAAGGTGAAGACCCCCTGGTACGGTTTTACACGCATGACGCCCCAGCTGGCCGATCCGGATGTTTGCCGGTCTTTGAAACAGTCCGGTTGCGTGATGCTCAAACTCGGCCTTGAATCCGGTGATGCGCATGTTCTCAAACAGATGAACAAGGGCATCGATCCGGCCCTGGCGTCACGGGTTCTCGAGCAGCTTCATCGGGCGGGAATCGCCGCCTACGTGTATCTTCTTTTCGGCACCCCGGCCGAAGACGAGGCCGCCGCCGAAAAGACCATGGCTTTTGTGATCGATCACAGCGAAAGGATCGGCTTTCTGAACATCGCTTTGTTCAATCTGCCGTATTTCGCCGATGAGGCAAAACGTCTGGACACCCGGTTGTTCTATGACGGGGATTTGTCGTTGTATCGCGAATTCACACATCCATTGGGCTGGGAGCGGCCCCTGATCCGGCGTTTTCTGGACAAAGAGTTCAAAAAACATCCCCGGATCGCCGCCATCGTCCACCGTGATCCCCCGGTGTTCGGTTCCAATCACGCCCCGTTTTTCTGCATGGGCTGACCGCCCGTCCCATGACGTTCAAGCTGCCCGCTGATCAACTGAACGGCACAAAGGGACACCAGGGAGAACACCGCGCCGCAGTAAAAGGGAATGGCATCGTCGATCATCCACAAGAGTCCGCCGATGACCGGAAAGACCACGGCGGCGATGTGATTGATGGTAAATCCCACGGCCATGCTGGGTGCGATGTCGCCGGGGTCGGCGATTTTCTGGAAAAAGGTTCGGATGGCGATGGCGAAGTTGAAGAAAATATGATCGGCGACATACAGTGCGCCGATCAGCAACCTGTCGTCAACCAGGGCATAGGCCGTGAAAATAAAGAACAGGGCGGCGTATTCCAGCGTGAGCACGGACCGTTCGCCGAACCTGACAATGGCCTTGCCGATCAGGGGGCTGAGAAAATAATTGATGACGTTGTTGATCAGAAAGAGCAGGGTGATATCGAACAGGGAATATGAAAATTTTGTGACCAGCAGAAAAACGGCAAAGGCCATGAAAATCTGCCTGCGGGCCCCGGCCATGAAGGTGAGAAAATAATACAGCCCGTATTTCTTCTTCAGGACCATTTGCTTTCTCTGGACCGGCATGCCCGGTCGTTCGGCGTTGACCGAAAAACTCCACAGCCCGGTGAGAAGGACCAGAGCGCCCGAGAGCAGAAACAGCTGGATAAAGGTCATCCGTGGAACGAGGACAAGCAGGGCCACGCCCACCCCCACATTGGCCGCCGCCGCGTGGCTCCGGAGTTTTCCGAAGACAATGGGGGCGGTGGCCGCGTCGAAGTACTGAAGGGTCAGGGACTGGTTGGTGGTTTCAAAATAGTGGAACCCGAAGCTCATGATCAGCGTGGTGATCATCAGCCCGGCATAGGACGGGAAAAAACCGGCCGATGCCACCCCCACGCCCAGAAGCACGATGGACCAGGACGAGATTCGCGTCTCTTTGAGCACAAGCATCACATAGACCACCAGAAGGGACAGAAAGCCGGGAACCTCCCGGATCGACTGGATCATGCCGATGTGATGCCCTTCGAGGCCGATGACGTTGGCGGCGAAATTGTCGAACAGGGTCCGCCAGACCTGAAGACCGGCCGTGGAACTGATGGTCAGAACCATCAGGAAAAGATACATGGGATTGGCGCGCAGATTGAACGCTGAGCTCATCGGAGGGTTCCTTTGACGGTTTGAAACCTTTAATCCTGGGGGACGGGAGACCAGAATTCAAGGCGGTTGCCTTCGGGGTCGTGGAGAAAAAAGACCCGGGCCTCCCAGGCGTGGCGTTTGATGGGGCCGGGTTTGGTGCCTTTGCGTTCGAGATGCTGGTGGATATCTTCGATATCGTCGACCTTGAAACTCAAGGTGGTGCCCAGCCCCCGGGCGCTCGGGACACTGGCGCTCCTCTCGTCGGCCAGGCTCAGCCGGGCCGTGTCGGTGAGACGAAATTCCACGAACCAGGAGCGGGTGAAGATGATGGGCAGTCTCAGAATATCCCGATAGAACTCAAGGGTCTCTTTCCAGTGTGTGCAGTAAAGAATCGTGTTGGTCGTGAGAATGTTCATGTCGGTTTTCCTTTAATCAGTGGTGTTTTCGGCATTTTTTTTCTATAGTGACCGGTCACAGATTACAGATTTTGAACTGATTTGTCATCCGATAATCTGAGGTTTTCATGTCGCTGTTCAAGAAAAAATACCGTTTCATCCAGACCTTCGATGGCGACCGGGATCTGTCTCCCGGCCGGCTTCTCGGGCTGTACCGGGCAGCTCCGGTCGACGCGCTGGCCCGGTCCCTTCGTCCCATGACGGGTCGGGTGGTCTTTCCCCATTTCGGGTTCACCTTTTACGACGATCCGCCGGGCCGGATCATCCGAAAAGGACGCGGCGACATTCCCTCAATGTTCGAGGCCCGCAGGCTTTTGAACCTGGGGCGTCATTCGCTGTTCAAGCGGGTCAGCCCCCATGACATGTTTACCGATGAGGGCCTGGCCGTTTATCGGGAACTGGGCTTCCAGATGCTGATCGGGGCCGAAGACAAACTGCCCGAAGACCTGGCCGCCGCGATCCATCCCCGCCTTTGCCCGGACGGTGACCCTGTGTTCCGTGAGTATGCGGCCCCCTTCATCGGCGATTCTATCGTCGATGATGCCGTCGTGGATGCCTCCCTGAGAGACGCCGCCGATGTGTACGACGAGGTGTTTTGTCTGGATTTTCTGAGGGGCGGGTATCACGACGCCGTTTATCTGACGGCCGATACGCTTACGTCGGTTGAATTGTCCCACAGCAGTGTGTTGAACATCATCAGAGCGGGCGGGCCGGCCCTGGAACCGGTCTGCCAGGTGCCCCTTTCCGCCGGACGTGACGGGGAGATCCTTTCGGAGGTCTTCTCCTTCGATCCCGATCAGGCCGCACATCTCACCTGGAACACCAGATCCTATCCGCTGTTCGGGGTGTTTCCCGGGCTGTTTGCCTTTGACGGGGCGCTCTTCGATGTGGCCACCGGTCTGGTCAGCGGCAAGCGGCGTCATCTGGTTCGTTTTCTTCTTTATCTGAACGGCAAGGGGCTTCTTTCGGAACGGGATCTGAGGTATCTGGTCTAATGATGAAAAAACCCCGTTGCCGGAAGAGCCTCCGGAAACGGGGTTTGGAATCGTTATTCCCAGGCAATGCAGCTTGCGGGGCAGGAATCGATGGCTTCCTGGATGGCGTCTTCGTCGCCGCCTTCGGCTTTGATGACGATGGCTTTTTCTTTGTCAGCGTCAAATTCAAAAACGTCCGGAGCAAATTCGATACAAGCTTCGCAACCCATGCATTCTTCTTCGTCGATTACAACTCGTTTTGCCATGATGATCATCTCCATTGTTAAGTGAGTTCAGTGAATGAGCCGGAACACCGGTCGTGATGACCGGAGGTCCCGCCCGTCTATATCCAAACAATTATGGAACCGGAAAGACTGTCTTCCCGAGTCAATCCTCAATTCATTCAAGCTCATAGGCCGGATCATGCACGTGGTTTCCGGGAGGCCGTGAAAAAATCGATGTGAGTATAGCAACCCTCCGTCGGTTTATGCAAAACAATTTTTATGAAAAAAAATGATTTCTCAGCCGTCATACGATATAATGACGCACGTTTTTCATATCGCAAACCCTATCAGGAGATTCTATCCATGAATGTATTTATCACGGGCGGTACAGGTTTTGTGGGCAGGCATCTGACACGATTCCTTCTTGATCGCGGCTTTCATGTGACCATCACCGGCAGGTCCGCCGGGAAAAAAAACGACGGGCCGAAACACCTGACCCGCATTGCCTGTGACACCACGGTCAAGGGCGACTGGCAGAAGCATCTGGCCGATATGGATGTGGTGATCAATCTGGCCGGACGGAATATTTTTACCCGGTGGAACGAGGATAAAAAACGAGAGATCGAACAAAGCCGGTTCCTGACCACGGACCATCTGGTCGAAGGCATGACAGGCGGAGCCGTGCGGGTATTTCTCAGTACCTCGGCCTCGGGCTTTTACGGAGACCGGGGTGATGAGACCCTGAACGAGGAGGCCGAAGGCGGACAGGGCTTTCTGGCCGATGTCTGCCGAACCTGGGAAAAAAAGGCCCTGGCTGCCGAAGCCATGGGCATCCGGACCGTTCTGATGCGTTTCGGGATGATTCTGGGGCCGGACGGCGGGGCCTTTCCCATGATGCGGACACCTTTTTCACTGGGGCTGGGCGGCGCACTGGGCAGCGGTCGTCAATGGATGTCCTTCATGCATATCGACGATCTGGTTTCCGCCGTTTTATTTCTGATCGAAAAGGCGGAGGCCCGGGGACCGGTGAATTTCTGTGCGCCCCATGCGGTGACCAATGCCGATTTTACCCGGGCCATGGGCCGGGCCTTTCACCGCCCCGCGTTTTTTTGCATTCCGGGTTTTGTGCTTCGGATGGTCATGGGTGAGCTGGGTGATGTCGTTCTGGCCGGTCAGCGCATGGCGTCCGGGGAATTGAGTCGGCTGGGATTTCCCTTCACCTACCCGGATATCGACAGCGCCCTGTGCGATCTGGTCGGCCGCAAGGAGCAGGCATGATGCGCTATACCGGAATGCATCATCTGGCCATGATCACCGATGACATGGATAAAACCATCCGGTTCTGGCGGGATCTTCTGGGGATGAGGATGCTTGCGGCCACCGGCGACGGAAAAAATCGCCAATATTTTTTTGAAATCTGCGAAAACTGCATCATTTCATTTTTTCAGTGGCCCGAAGCGGTCAACCCCGAAAAGAAGCATCACGGCCAACCCACCGGTCGTCCTCTGTGCTTTGACCATCTGGCCATCGGCCTTGAAGACGAGGCGGCCATGGAACAGATGCGAAAAAAACTGACCGCCGCCGGATTCAAGGCCTCCTATACGGTGGACCACGGATACTTCAAATCCCTGTACAGCTTCGATCC
Organism: Desulfatiferula olefinivorans; assembly: GCF_054657895.1. Taxonomy (NCBI): domain Bacteria; kingdom Pseudomonadati; phylum Thermodesulfobacteriota; class Desulfobacteria; order Desulfobacterales; family Desulfobacteraceae; genus Desulfatiferula; species Desulfatiferula olefinivorans. The sequence goes on from NZ_BAAHXV010000005.1 coordinate 195,417, forward strand.
CAACGGCATTCCCATCGAATTTACCGTGGATGTGCCGGGTCGGAGTCTGCGTGAGGTGCCCCGGATGAGTGACCGGAACCTGTGCCGGGTGGCCCGGGAAGGGCATGATCCCCAGCCGGGCCTGTGGCCGGACGATGATGGTTCATGATGGTCAGCGTCCGTTCCCCTGATTGAGAGCCTGTTCCCTGAGTTGAAGCTCCGCTTCCCATTTTTTCAGACGGTCTTCCTTTTCCATCAGCTTCAACTGTTCGATCAGCAGGTCTTTCTGCTGTTCGAGCATTCGCTGACGCTCGGCAACCAGTTTGGCGGTGGTCTCATTGAGGCGTTCGGATTTCAACTGATAAATGCCGGATCTTATTTTGTCCTTGACCGTTGAATCCGTGAGGGTGTCCAGAATGGACATGTCGATGCTCACACAGATCCCTTCTTTTCGGGCGATGACCGAGGCGGACCGTGAGTCTTCTCCCATGCTGCTCATCTCACCGAAAACCTCGCCCGGTTCGGTAAAGACCGTGATCAGCACATTGTTTTTCATGACCGCGAATTCGCCCTGAACCACCCAGAAAATCCAGCTGTCGAAATCCCCTTCACGGATCACGGGTTCCCGGGGGGCATAACGGACGAGCTTGGCGATGCGCTTGTGATAAGCGGTTTCTCCGGTCCCAAGCAGGGTTCGGAGCTGGTCAAGGGTTAAGTTTTTGAGGATTTTGAATTTCTTCAGCCGTTTGATCGTGTCGTCCCCGATCAGGTTCGACGTGATTTCCCTGGGCATGTCAACTCCGCATCATGGGTTCCGGGTTCAAGATAAGGACAGGGAATGTGTCTCGAAAAACAGCATCATGAGGCCCTACATCAGATTCTGCCGGGAATGTCGCATCCGTTCGATTCGTTGGCTGTTTTCAAACCGGGTTCGCTCTGCCGCCTGCCGGTGTTCGAACCGGCGGAGTTCCGCATCGAGTTCGCGTTCCTTGGCGTTTTTTTCCCGGGTCAACCGTTGTTCGAGGCCGCGCCGTTCATTTTCAAGGCCCGCTTCAAACCGGGCCTGGGAGCGATCAAGGCCTTCTCTTGAAAGGCTGACGCGGTAAGCGCCGACCACGGCGGCATCCGTCGGGATATCGGCTTTCGTCGGATTTCCGGTCTCACCGGTCTGACGTGTTGCGTAAAGTGCGGCGCCCGTCGTATACGCCGTGGGCGCCGACCCAATCATGATGGTGTTATTCATAATCACCTGCCTTTACATGGTCGGTTAAGGCAGACGGGGGTATCGGCTCATGGGGCTGAATCAGCCGGCGATCTGGCCGGCTCGAGTGTATGTCTGGACCGCTTCGGAACTTCCCGCGCCCATGCCTTCCGGCGGTGTGACCGTACCTGTGGCCTGTGCCGTCCGGGCGTCTTCGGAAAGTTCGACCCGATAGGCCTCCGTATTGGCCGGGGGAGCTGTTTGAGCCGGCTCCGGCCTTCTGGTTTCCTGATTTTCCGTATTCATCGTCTGTCGTTCAACAGGAACCGATGCGTTGACTGAGTTGACGTCCATGGATAGATCTCCTTGCCCTGATAATTGATGGCGATCAACTGCGCGACTTTTAAATACCGAGAATCCGGACGGGAGGTCTGAGAAGTGAAACGGAACGTGAAAAACCGTCGGCAGCTGTTTGATTCAAGTCTGATAACAATATAAACAACCGCAGGTCACACGTCAAGGTCTAAATCATAATCGGTTTTGATAACAGGTGGATATATCCAACGCAGGGACGGCTTGATATGGTTTTTGAGTTGCTTTTACGGGAGCGGTGCCCCGGGGTCAATCTTTTGCCGCCTGAATGGTTTCCCAAATTTTTCGGGACAGCATCTGGGCCTCGGCGACCTGTTCCGGGGTCATTTTTTTCTTGACGTGGTTCAGGTTCATCAGAGATCCGCTGTGGCCCCCTGCATTGGCACAGTTGAACCAGGCATAACTTTCCACGTAATCCACAATGACGCCCTGGCCGTTGCAGTACATGATGCCCAGATTGTGCTGGGCCTTGGTGTCCCCCTGTTCGGCGGCCTTTCGGTACCAGCGGGCGGCCTGATGATAATCCCGGTTGAGCCCCTGGCCTTTGTAATACATCAGGGCCAGGTTGTGCTGGGCCTTGACGTCGCCGCTTTCAGCCGCTTTCCGGAACCAGCGGGCGGCCTGTTCGTAATCCGCACGAACGCCCTTGCCGCTGTAAAGAAGGTTGCCCAGGTTGGTCTGGGCGGCCGTTTTTCCTTTTTCAGAGGCTTTCAGATACCAGTGAAGGGCTTCCTTGTAGTCTTTGGCGAGGCCCTGGCCGTAATAATAAAGATTGCCCAGGTTGAACTGGGCATCCGGGTGGCCTTTTTCAGCGGCGGCCATAAACCACTGGGCCGCCTTGTGATAGTCCTGGGGAACGCCTTCGCCTTTGTAATACATGAAGGCCAGATTGTTCTGGGCTTCGGCGTCGCCTTTTTTGGCCAGTTTAAAAAAAATATTCCAGGCCTCGGCATAGTCACCGGTTTTAAAAACCTGGAGCCCATGATCAAAGGTTTCCCAGCCCGACGCAGTTCCGGCTGTGGTGAAATTGATAAGACCGCCAAGCATTTTCTTCATGGAAAGGCATCCTCTCAGGTCGTGTGTAAACCCATGTTTTTACGAGATGATCAAACATTCCGGACGGAACGTGTGATCTCAAGCATTAACACAAGACGAAACCGATGAAAAGCATAAAATGTCGGGGTCTTCGCGGAAACGGCCGCATTTTAGAGGTTCTGGGATGGGTAACACCGCCGGGCCTTGTCTTGAGGACGGGCAAGGGCAGGGGCTCACAACAAAAAACCGGTGGAACCCGACGGCCCCACCGGTTTTTGTATCTGTACCATCCAAAGCGGGCTATTTCTGCTGAACCGCCTTGATTTCCTTGACGATGGCGGTCAGGATCTGCTTGGCGTCACCGGCGATTCCCACGTTGGCGAACTTGAAGATTTCGGCATTGGGGTCTTTGTTGATGGCCACCACGTATTTGGCGTTGGAGATACCGGTGGTGTGCTGGACAGCGCCGCTGATGCCGCAGGCCATATAGAGTTCCGGACGAACGTTTTTACCGGTCTGACCGATCTGCACACCATGGTCTATCAACACTTTTTCAACACACGGGCGCGTTCCGCCGACTTCGGCTCCGATCAGGGAGGCGATTTCCTGGATGGCTTTGAACGAGACGTCGTCGCTGGCGCCAAGACCCACGCTGACAATCTTGACGGCGTCCTGGATATCGGTGCCGTGTTTGTCGCTCTTGCTGCTTTCAAGGACGGTCACGTTGATATCTGTGGGGGCGATGGTCACATCGACGACGGTTATCTCGCCGGTGCGGCCTGCTTTTTTCTCCGGAACGGCGAAGACGCCGGGCCGGACCGTGGACATCTGGGGCCGGTGTTCGGGGCAGATGATCGTGGCCATGACGTTGCCCCCAAAGGCCGGGCGGGTGGACACGAGCAGACGTTCATCCAGGTCGATATCCAGTTCGGTACAGTCCGCCGTGCAGCCCGTGTTCAGTCTGAACGATACCCGGGGCGTGAGATCCCGTCCGATGGGTGAGGCCCCGATGATCAGGACTTCGGGCTTGGCTTTGTCTGCTTGTTCGCAGACGATTTTTGTATACAGTTCGGTCCGGTATTCGGCAAGTTCCGGATGTTCGGCCACGATGACCTTGTCCGCGCCGTAGGCGACAAGATCGTCGGCCAGGGGTTTGACGGCGGCTCCCAGAAGAACGGCTGTCAGGTCCACGCCGAGCTTGTCGGCCAGATCACGGCCTTTGCCGAGCATTTCCAGAGCGATTTTGGCCAATTTGCCATCCTGTTGTTCCGCGAAAACCCATACACCTTTATGTTTTGTCACATCAGCTTTATCAGCCATGATTCACCTCTAAATAAGAAATTTTGCGTTAAGTTTGTCCACCAGTTGACGGGCGATCTCTTCGGGGGTTCCCTGGAGCATTTCGACCTGGCCCTTTTCCAGCTTGGGAGAATAGACCTTGCGCAGTTTGGTCGGAGAACCTTTCAGGCCGAGGTGAACCACATCGGCGGGGACATCGTCAACGCCCCATACGGGAATGTCTTTGTCGAAGGCATCAATCACTTTGTCGATGGGGGTGACCCGGTAGTCGTTGATTTCTTTTTCAACGGTAATCAGGGCGGGCATGGCGGCTTCGAGCTTTCTGGAAACGTCGCCGAGCTTCTGTTTGATCCGGACGTTCTTCCCGTCCACCTCGATTCCCAGGGCATAGGAGAGGAGGGGCAGGCCGAGGTATTCGGCGATCTGGGGGCCGACCTGGGCGGTGTTCCCGTCCATGGCTTCCACACCGGTGATCACCAGATCGAAATCGGCGATTTTCTTGATGGCCGCGCCCAGGGTGTAGGATGTGGCCCAGGTGTCGGCGCCGGCGAATTTTCTGTCGGACAACTGGATGACGTCGTCAACGCCCATGCACAGGGCTTCGCGCAGGGCGCTTTCGACCTGAGACGGCCCCATGGAAATGACGGTGACCTTGCCGCCGTGCTGTTCCTTGAGCTGGAGGGCCGCTTCGACGGCGTTTTTGTCAACGGGGTTGATGATGGTCGGCAGGCCGGTCCGAATCAGGGAACCGTCCGCGTCCCACTTGACTTTGGTGACATTCGGAACCTGTTTGATGCATACGATGATATTCATAGTTTTTCCTTTATTTAAAAAACCTTTGATTTGTCGGTTCGAAAAATCATGAAGGTTTCGCCTGGTTAATCGTTTTCGAGACGTCCGTTCGCCTACTTGCTTCTGGACATGAGCGCCGTCATCCCGATGATGGTCTTGTTGATCTCAAGGCTCGAGGCCACAACGCCCTGATGCATGGCCAGCCGGAACAGTTTCTCGACGACGTATTCCTTGGAATAGCCGTAGGAGCCGTGGAACTGGACGGCCATACGGGTGACTTCCTGGATCATCGGGGTGGTGAACACCTTGACTTCGGCTGAATCGACCTCAAATGATTTTCCCGCATCCTGTTTGCAGACGGCCTGATAGACCATCAGGCGGCAGGCGTCGACCTTGATTTTCATTTCGCCGAGCATCCAGTAGAAGCCCTGCATGTAGCCCATGGGCATGCCGTTGACGTTTCTCTGGAGGGAGTACTTCTTGGCTTCCTCGAAGGCCCGCATGCCCACGCCCACCATGCCGGCGGCCTGCTGGATGCGCTCGCCCGCGATCCAGCGCAGGAGGATGTTGAACCCTTCGCCCTGTTTGCCCAGAATGTTCGCCTTGGGGACCCTGACGTCGGTAAAGGTGATGTCGCAGGTATCTGCGCCTTCGAGTCCGGTCAGCTCGTAGTGCTTCGAGCAGGTGATGCCCGGAGAGGATTTGTCGATGATAAAGGCGGTGGTGTTGTTTTTCTGGTTTTCCACGGACAGGTCTTTGCAGATGAAAATACCGTATCCGGGTTTGTTGGCCATGCTGATGAAGCGTTTGGTCCCGTTGATGATGAAGTCGTCACCGTCGGGGCGTGCCGTGGTGGTCAGCATGCGGGGGTCGGAACCGGTGTCCGGCTCGGTGAAGGCCATGGTGGCCCAGGCCCTGCCGTCGCACAGCGGCGGAACGAAGGTTTTCTTCACCTCTTCGCTGCCCCAGTGGCAGATGGTTTCGGCCACGCTGTTGTTCATCATGAAAGGAAGGAAGCTGGTGGAGGCGGTTTTACCCAGCTCTTCGATGTAAAGGATCATGTTGAAGTTCGAGGTGCCGATGCCGCCGTACTCACGGGGCACGTTGAAACCCAGCATGCGGTTTTTGGCGTAGATCTGCATGAGATCCGGCGGGTAATCGTTGTGCTTGGCCATGTACGCGTCAATTGCCGGGATTTTTCGTTCGCTGAAATCCTTGGCAGCCTTGATGATCATCTTGTTGAGTGGTGAAAGAGTGAAGTCCATTTTACCCCTTTATAATGTTTGGTTGACATGCCCGGTCATCCGCATGAACGGTTTCCCGGTTTATGTTGTACGCAAATAATGTCACGGTTCAGGCCAAATCCTTCAGGAAACGTTTGAGAAGGAGCTGCTCCTCCAGTGAGAGCTTTTTCAGCACGGCTTCGTTGGCCTGCTTGCGAGCATCGAACAACTGTCGGATCAACTGGGTGTCTTCCTTGGATGTGAGATAGATTTTCTGAACGCGCTTGTCTTTGGTGTCCGCCACTTTTTTGATCCATCCCTTTTCCAGAAGGCGGTCGAGCACGCCGGACACCGTGGCGTTGTCCAGCACGAGGCGGCTGCCGATGTCGCTGGCCGTCACACCGTCCTCTTCGAACAATTCACCGAGAATAAGGCCCTGAACCGTGGTCAGTCCGTATTTTTTCAACCGTTCTTTCAGAATTCGCTGGGCGTTCTGGTTGGCTTTGGCGATAAGAAAAACAATGCAGTCGTTGTATTTGATGCGATTATCCATGTCTGATTACCTTTCGCATGCAAACTATAATTTTTGAAACGATAAGTCAAGGCAATTTATGGTGCAACTATCTGTCACGACGGAGAGAACATCCTGAAACATCACGATATAGCCGATGCCATAGGCCTGAAACGGTTCGTCGATCAACGGATCGGGGGGCGGGTCGGAAAAAAGCGTGGGCATGGCGCATCGAATGGTGTAGTGTTTTGCCTGATCGTTCGAATATTTGAATCCGTGATCTGATCTGATCGACGGGGCGGCGCACTGAAAGGGGAGGGCACCGATCGTTTTGGAATCGTTTACATTCAAGCTGAGAACCAAGCTGCTTCTGATTTTTTTTGTGCTGGTGCTTGTTCCGCTTCTGGTGTTCGGCTGGTTTCTGGTCAATGCCGTCGAGGATCTGGTGGTGCGGATGGTGATCCGGCAGATTCAGAATGTGGCTGTGGACAAGATGTCTCTTCTCGAGCACTGGCTCGATGAACGGAAGGCCGATTTGACCGTGGTGTCGGAAACATCGCTGGTCCGTTCGATGGATGCTGAAACAATCGCTCCCTACCTTCATCTGATGCGTCGTGAATACGGCGTGTACAAAGACTTTACCCTGGTGGCGGCGTCCGGGGAGATTGTGTTTACCACCTGCGGAGACAGCATCGTTCCCGAGGGGGGATGCGGCGGGGATTCCCTTGCCCTGTGGGATATCACTTATATTGATCAGGAAAAGGAATCGACCTTCACCCTGTCCGTACCGGTTTTTTCCGACGACGGACTCTTCCTGGGTACGCTGTTCGGGCGGGTGGGCACCAACCGGATTGTCTACATCATCCTCAATGTGTCCCTGGGCAGGACCGGTGAATGTTATCTGGTTGACCGGGAAGGGCGTTTTCTTGCCCATCGTGAGCCTTCGCGCATTCTTTCGGAGAATATCACCCAGACCGGAAGCTTTCGGAATATTTTCGAAAAAAAAGAGGGGACCCGGGCCTATCTCGATTATCGGGGCATCGAGGTGGTGGGGACGTCTTTGGGTGTTCGCGGGACGGACTGGTATATCGTGGTCGAGCAGGATCTCAGCGAAATCCTCGAATACTCGGCCAAGATCAAGTTCATCGTGTTTGTCACCTTGTGTCTGGGTATGGTCAGCGCCATGATGCTGACGGGCATCGTGTCCCGGCACATCGTCAGGCCCATCCGGACCTTAAGCCGTCACGCGGCGGCCATCGGGGATGAACAGGCCGGGCTACTGCCGAAAGACGGGGCGATCCAGGGCGTGGGGCGGAACGACGAAATCGGCATGCTGGCGCGGTCCTTCGCTCACATGTACACCCGGCTCAAGGAGCGCCAGAACGTTCTTGAGATGAAGGTCGAACGGAAAGAGGCGGAACTCAAGGAAACGGACATCATCCTTCAAAAGACCCGTTCGATCGCGGAGCAGTCTGAGAAATTCGCCGCCCTCGGGCGGATGGGGTCGGCCGTGGCCCATGAAATCCGGACGCCTCTGACCTCCCTTAAGCTTTATCTGGAATCGGTGGAGAACCGGGTGGAAGCAAGCCGGGAGGATGTGGAGGATTATCATATCGCCATGGGCCAGATCCGGCGCATGGAAGGGACGATCAACCGTTTTCTCGATTACGCAAGACCCCGTGATCCTGTGGTTGCGACGATCCATGTGGCGGGGCTGATCAACGAGGTGCTTCTGATGGTCAAGCCCCTGGCCAACCGGCAGGACTGTATGCTGGATACGGCATTGGATGAGACTATCCCCCCGGTCCGCGGCGACCGGAAACAGTTGGCCGAAGCCCTGATCAACCTGGCGGTCAACGCCATCGAAGCCGTCGACGGCCAGGGATCGGTCCGTGTGAAGGTGGGTGTGGTTGAGAACCAAGACGGGCGATTTGTAAGGATCGATGTGAACGACACGGGCCAGGGCATTGACGAGGACCGTATCGCCCATGTTTTCGAGCCGTTTTTTACGACCAAGGCCTCGGGAACTGGACTGGGCCTTCCCCTTGTGCTACAAACCGTTGAGGCCCACGGCGGCTTTATGGACGTGAACAGCATCACGGGTTCCGGTGCATGCTTTTCCGTGTTTCTGCCCTGTGCCCCGGACCACCCGGACGAGGATTATGGAAAAGATACTGATCATTGACGACGATGAAGGACTGGTGCATTTCCTGAGCCGGTATTTCAAGCGAAAAGGGTATGAGGTCACCTGTTGCCTCAAAGGCGCCGACGCCCTTGAAGAGCTCCGTGCGACCGATTTTGACCTGATTCTTTTGGATTATAAAATGCCGGGTATGAACGGGCTGGACACCCTGTCGCAGATCCGGTCCATCGAGGTCAAGACACCCGTCATCGTCATGTCCGCCTACGGCACAACCGATCTGGCCATCGAAACCATGAAACGGGGCGCCTACGATTACCTGACCAAGCCCTTTGACAGTCGGGACCTGTCCCGGATCGTGGGGGAGGCCCTGGTGGTCAACCGTCAGATGAAGGAAATCGTCCATCTGCCGACCTGCGGCCACGATGTCGAAAACCCCGGCGAAACGAAAACCCGCATCATCGGCAACAGCAAGGGGATGCAGGACGTGTTCAAGGTTATCGGCCAGATCGCCGAGAAGGATATTCCCGTCCTGATCACCGGGGAGAGCGGGACGGGCAAGGAGCTTGCCGCCCGGGCCATTTACCATCACAGCCTTCGAAAGGACCGGCCCTTTATCGCCCTGAACTGCGCGGCGATTCCCGAGCATCTTTTCGAAAGCGAACTGTTCGGCCATGAGCGGGGTGCCTTTACCGGCGCGGACCGCACCGTCATCGGAAAAATCGAACGCTGCGACAAGGGCACGCTTTTTCTCGACGAAATCAATGAACTCCATCCCTCGGTCCAGGGAAAACTGCTGCGGGCACTTCAGGAAGGTGAGATTGAACGGGTCGGAGGCAGCCAGACCATCACGGTCGATGTCCGCATTCTGGCCGCAACCAACACGAATCTGGAGCAGGAAATCGACGCCGGACGATTCCGGCGGGACCTGTTCTGGCGGCTCAAGGTCATTGCCCTTGAACTGCCCCCCCTGCGACGAAGAAAAGACGACATACCGCTGCTGTGCGATTATTTTCTTGCAAGGTACAGCGCCGAATACAAGGGCCGCCCGTCCTATCTGTCCGAAAAGGCACTGGACAAGCTGATGGATCATTCCTGGCCCGGCAATGTCCGCGAACTCGAAAACTGTCTGAGGCGGGCCGTGCTTCTTACCCCCGGAGACATCATTCCCGAAGGCAATCTGATGATCGACGAGTCGGGCGTTCAGGCCGAGGCGACCCCGGCCCTGACCCGCGAACAGCTGATCGACCGCATCGAACGCAAGATCGACCGTCTTTTTCCCGATATCTGCCGTCTGTTCGAGCAGAATATCCATGCCAACATCATGGATCTGGTCGAACGTCAGCTGATTGAAAAAACCCTGGCCCTGTGCGAGGGAAACCAGGTTCAGGCGTCCCGTCTGCTCGGCATCAGCCGGAACACCCTGCGCCAGCGACTGAAAAAACATCAGGACGAGTCCGCCTGACTTGGTTTTGCACGTGTCCCCCCGTTTTTTCCGCCTGGCTGTTCAACGTTTGAGCAGCCCCTTTTTTCTTGAACTTCTTTCATAATTTCAATTGGTTCCCATGATTCGACAGGGTGTTCCTGAAAATCGTGTGGTGTATTGTTGAACCGAAAAGCCGCTTCGCCTGCCGGATCCCTCCCCGGATAATGATTGATTTTTTCATTTAATTTCAGAGTGTTAAATTAAACAAACCCCTGGCGTCCGTTGTTGGCACATGTCTTGATATGTCCTCGTGAGAGCGCATACATGGGTATGGGTGCTGTCTGGTCACACAACTCACGCAAAGGGAGGTCTTATCGATGAAACATCATTCTCTCTATGAAGTCGGTGCATTTTTCACGACGGCTCTGGACATGGTCCATGTGGGGCTGGTCATGAATCGTGAACGTCTTTCAATCATTGAACGGATGGAGGAAATCCTTTCGATGTGCCATCGGGACCATCCGATCTACGACCGAATCAGTTCCTTCACGGTGGCCCTCTACACCCTGGGCTGCCCGGCCGGCCTGACGGCCTGTCCGGATCTGATGGCCTTTGATGATGTGGATGGGTTCGAGGTGGCCCGGATCCTCAAAGACTCGTTTACCCTCGTGAGCGAAGACGCCGTTCCCGACGACTATCATATTACCCAAAGCAACGGGACCTATCTTCTGGTGGTGGGTGATCCCTGCTATCCCGTCCATGTCGCCGTGCTTGCCAATCAAAAGAGCGATCGGCCGTTTTTTTCGAAACTTCCTTTTCTGGGGGCGGGCTTTGACAGCCTGGAGGATCTCAGGAAGGAATTTGTCGGGATCGACGGCGTTTCTCCGGACGATTTCCATTATTTCAGAAAAAACGAAGGCGCTGCGTGAAGTGAATACTCCTGCCGCCTGCGTCGCGTTGATCTTACGATGAATTTGAATCCTTAACCTGTAACCCTGCAAAACCAAGGAGACTTGCGACATGTCCGTCACCAAAAGCGTTATCGAGAAAGTCAAGCACATGGACCCTGAACAGAAAGAGTTCCATCAGGCCGTGGAAGAGGTCATGGAAACCCTCGAACCCACGGCCGAGCGCCATCCCGAATTCGTGAAAAACAACATTTACGAGCGGATCGTGGAGCCGGAACGCACCATCATGTTCCGCGTGCCCTGGGCGGATGACAAGAACAACGTCCATGTCAACCGGGGGTTCCGTGTTCAGTTCAATAACGCCATCGGACCGTTCAAGGGCGGCATCCGCTTTCATCCTTCGGTGAACCTGAGCATCATCAAGTTTCTGGGTTTTGAACAGATTTTCAAGAACTCCCTGACCACCCTGGCCATGGGCGGCGGCAAGGGCGGATCGGATTTCGATCCCAAAGGCAAATCCGATGCCGAAATCATGCGGTTCTGCCAGTCGTTCATGCGTGAACTCTTCCGTCATATCGGCCCTGAAACCGACGTTCCCGCCGGCGACATCGGCGTTGGCGGTCGTGAGATCGGTTACATGTACGGCTATTACAAAAAAATCCGCAATGACCATACGGGTGTTCTGACCGGCAAAGGCATCGAATACGGCGGAAGCCTGGTCCGTCCCGAAGCCACCGGCTACGGCGCGGTGTATTTCGCGGCGGAAATGCTGGGAACCCGGGGCCATGATTTCAAAGGCAAGCGCGTGGCCGTGAGCGGCGCCGGCAACGTGGCCCAGTTCGCCATCGAAAAAGTCAACCAGCTGGGCGGAAAGGTCATTTCCGTCTGTGATTCCAGCGCCACCATCATCGATGAAGCGGGTATCGACAATGACAAGCTCCGCTACCTGATGGAACTGAAAAATCTCCGGCGCGGCCGCGTCAGTGAATACGCCGACACATACAAGACCGACTGCTTCGAAGGCAAGAACGTCTGGGATGTCATTCGGGAACAGGGCATCAAGATCGATGTGGCTCTTCCCTGCGCCACCCAGAACGAAATCGACGGAGCCAACGCACAGGGTCTGGCCGACAACGGCTGCTTCTGCGTGGCCGAAGGCGCCAACATGCCCTCGTCGCCTGAGGCGGTTCGTGTGTTCCAGGCGAGCAATTTCCTCTTCGGTCCCGGAAAGGCCGCCAACGCAGGCGGCGTGGCCACCTCCGGCCTGGAAATGAGCCAGAACAGCTCCAAACTGTCCTGGTCGCGTGACGAGGTTGACGGCAAGCTTCTCAATATCATGAAAGGCATTCACAAATCCTGTCTGGATGCCGCCGAAGCCTACGGGAAAAATGGGGACTACGTGACCGGAGCGAACATCGCCGGCTTCGTCAAGGTCGCCAAGGCCATGATCGCCTACGGCGTGATCTGATAGCGTTTTGTCCATATGAACCGGTGGCGGCCTCACCGGTTCATATGTCTTTTATGCTTGATTTCGAGCCGGTCACGCTTGTGACCGGCTCGTTTCTTTTTCACCCTTTTTTTTTCCGGCACAGGTCGCTTAGAGGTTGCCTGACACCGGCCGATCCGTGTTCTCTTCCCGCATCCGTTAATAAATCGGTCCGATCCGAATCCAATGAAATGAACCTCTTCAGGTTATTGCCTTGACAAACGTCCGCAAGTCACTATGATGATGTCGCGTTGACTATCAAATGAAAAGAGTAGCCGTTGCAATAATGACGGTCACGTAAAAAGTCATGTTTTAGGGCTTTATAATGTGTTCGTGATCAAGGCTCGCGAATCCGCAAGGCTGATGCGTATTTTTTTTAATCGGGGTGATATACATTGATGAAATGGCCGACTGTCGTTTTGCTGATGTCACTGGTTGTTACAGGGTCTGTTTTTGCACAACCCGAAACGTTGACCATCTGCACCTTTCCCATGGCGCCCTATACATTCCGGGACAGTCGGGACACAATTTCGGGGATAGAGGTTGATATGGCCAGTGCTCTGGCTGACGAGGCGGGTTATGCGGCCGAATTTGTCGATTATCCCTGGAACAGAGCGATTGAGATGCTCAAACATGGAAAGCTTGATGTTTTGATGACCATGTCCAGAACCCCGGAACGTGAAGTTTTTACACATTTTCTTGGCGTTTCGACCTATCAAACCTATGCTCTGTTTGTCCGGAAGGAAAATGCCGGTATCGCTGTGGAGACGCTGGACGATCTGGTCAAAGACGATTTCGTTTTTGGAATCCGTCAGAACTTTTTTTATTCGGAGGACTTCAACAGCCGTTTGTCCTCGGATGCATCGTTTCGAAAGCATTTCATTGCCGTCCCTCAGATCGATATCAACCTGAAACGCGTAAAGATGGGCCACCTGACCGGGTGTATCGGCGACTGCCTTCTTACAGGGTATCAGATCAAGACGGACCCGCTTTATAAGGACCTGGTCATGGTCAAGGTACCGTTTTTTAAGCCCCATCCCGTTTATTTCGGTGTTAGCAGAGCCTTAAAGTCGGAAATGCTTCTGCGACTTGAGGCAGCCTATCGAGCCCTCGCGGATAAGGGTGTGTTCGAAGCCGTCATTCGGCGCTATACCCAATTTACTGATCAGTGCGAAACGCGTGTCAGAGATAATCCTCGATGATCAGCTGGGCGGATTTGGCGTTGTTCCAGCGGTTCCACTGGAGCCGGAAGACAAGGTGGCGGAAGTGGCTGGGGCAGGGGACTTTCGGATCGATGTTGAAATGCATGGCCATCAGGCTGGTGTCCGTCCGGCCTGCGGCGGACCGGACGATCAGTCGCCGGTGACGGGTGCCTACGGGTGTGGATGAGACCACGCTGATGTCATCGGTCAGGAACAGGGGCTCGGGGTTGTGGCTGCCGAAGGGCTCCATTTTTTCCAGATGATCGATCAGTTCGGGACAGATGTCGTCGAAATCGATGCGGCTATTGATGGACAGGCGAAGGTTTTCGCTGATCTGGGGTCCGAGTCCTTTCACATGACGGTTAAAGGTTCTCTGGAATTCAGAAAGATTTGCCGTCCGGATTTCAAGGCCCGCCGCCATGGAATGGCCGCCGAATCCTTCGAGAAAGGGTTCGCAGGCCGCAAGGGCTTCATACAGATCGACACCCGAAACGCTGCGGCCCGACCCCTTGCCGCTGTCCCCTTCCAACGAAATCAGGACCACGGGTTTGTCATAACGGCGGCACAGCCGGGCGGCCACAATCCCCAAAACGCCCAGGTGCCAGCCCTGGCGGTGAAGGACCAGTGCCGCCTGCTCGAGGACATGGGGGTGGTCGGTCAGGTGGCGCTCGATTTCGTCAAGGATCTGCTGTTCAATGGACTGGCGCTTGCTGTTCAGGCGATCGAGCGAAAGGGCCCTTTGTTTGGCCTCCTGCATGCTGGTTGCGGACAGAAGACCGAAAGCCAGGTCCGCATGCTCGATCCGTCCGGCGGCGTTGAGGCGCGGCGCGATCTTGAAGGCGATGTCCTCGGTGGTGAGCAGGGGCTTGTTGATCTTGCTGGTGTCGATCAGGGCCTTGATGCCGGTTTTCGGGGCGCGGTTGATGATCGAAAGGCCGTGACGGGTCAGGATTCTGTTTTCCGACACCAAAGGAACGATGTCGGCGATGGTGCCCAGGGCCACCAGGTCGCAGGCGGTTTTCAGATCGGGTTCGGGACGGTCTGTCCAGAAGGCCTTGTCCCGCAGGGTTTTTCGAAGGGCCATCAGCAGGTAAAAGACCACGCCCACCCCGGCCAGATGGCTGAGGCCCGAAGGGCAGTCGGACTGCTTGGGGTTGACCATGCAAAAGGCCGCGGGCGGCGTGTCGGGCACGCTGTGATGGTCGGTGATGACCACGTCGATGCCCTGGGCCCTTGCGTCTGATACCGCTTTTTTGCTGTCTGAGCCGCAGTCCACGGTGATAACCAGGTTGATTTTCCGGGGCACAAGCACCGACGGGACATGGTGGGCCTTGAAGCTGTAGCCCTCCCTGATCCGGTGGGGAATGTAATAGGTCACATCGGCCCCGGCGTCGTTAAGAAAATTGTAAAGCAGTGCGGTGCCGGTGATGCCGTCCACGTCGTAATCGCCGAAGATGAGGATTTTTTCATGGCGGTCGATGGCGGCGATGATGCGTTCAACGGCACGGTCCATACCCTTCATCAGAAAGGGCGAGCGCAGGGCACCCAGTGAGGGTGTCAGGAACGCCTTGACCGCTTCCGGCGTGTCGAACCCCCGCTGGACCAGGATATTCGACAGGACAGGCGAAAGCCCTGTTTTCAACGCTATTTCGGAAACAAGATCGGCATCGGTTTCGGTAAGGGTCCATGAGTCTTTCATGCAGGGAGGTATACGCCATCGCCTCCGGACATTCAACAGGAAAAAAAACATCTTTTGAATTCATGCGTTGACATCACGGAGGCCGATGAGTACAATTGTACGTATGAAAATTGTTGCCGATACGAATACCTTTCTGGCGGTCACGCTCCATGAGCCTCAACGCGATGACATCATCCGGCTTACGCTGGGTCACGAGCTGATCGCCCCTGATGTTTTGCCGTTTGAAATGGGCAATGCGTTGTCTGCGATGGTGAAACGGCGCAAGCTTACACCTGATGACGCCCTTGGTATTTGGGATGCAACTCGGCAGATACCCGTTGATTTACGGCCGGTTGATATTCGTAAGGCACTTGAAATCGCCTCTGAGTATAATATCTATGCGTATGATGCTTATTTCCTGGTTTGTGCGATTTCATTGAAATGCCCACTGATTACCCTTGATCGTCGTATGAGTGAGGTTGCTCAGAATCTGGGCGTTCGAATAA